>DATAAG010000126.1:0-5234 GCA_036260235.1 Longimicrobium sp. | reverse complement strand
CCCGTCCGCCGGCGCCGCAGTCCCCGCGCGAAGGGGACCCCACTCGCACAGGAGCCGCGCATGCGAATCCGATCCACCCGTCGTTCACGTACCACGGCCGCCCTGCTGGCGGCCGCACTCGTCCTTGCCGCCTGCGCCGACCAGCCGGCGGCGCCGGTGGGACAGGAGCCGGTGAAGGAGCAGGACCCGCTGTTCCAGAAGGTGGTCGAGATGGGATTCGCGCCGGAAGCCATCGTCGACGGGGGAGACCACTTCGTCGCGGAAGGCGACATCCTCATCTACAAGGCGGGGCTGAACGCCGCGCCGCCGCCGGACCCCGGGCACCTGTGGGCGCCGTCGCGGGAGATGTTCCAGTGGCGCACGCCCAACATCGTCTCGTGGAGCACGTCGCAGCAGATCCGCGTGAACCTGGGCAACCTGGGCGGCTACCCCGACTGGGCCAACGCCACCCGCGAGGCCATGGGGCACTGGAACGCCATCCCCGGCGCGGTGCTGCGCTTCGTGGAGAGCGGCAGCTCGCCGCACATCAACGTCTACACCTACCACTGGGCCACCTCGTCCCCCTGCCCGGGCGGGCAGTACACGGTGGCGTGCGCGTCGTGGCCGTCGGGCGGCAACCCGGGGCCCACGATCTACATCAACATCGGCAACTCCGTGACGTACTCGGGGAAGATCTACAACATGGCGCACGAGCTGGGGCACACCATCGGCTTCCGGCACAGCAACATGAAGGTCTCCACCAGCTGCGGCGGGGCCGAGTCCACCAGCGGCGCCACGCAGATCCCGGGGACGCCGTACACGGACAGCTACTCGGTGATGAACGGCTGCACGGGGCACCTGGGGTGGAGCGGCTTCAGCTACTACGACCAGGTGGCGCAGCGCACGCTCTACCCGGCGCGGGGGCCCACGCCGGTGGGGAGCATCGAGAACGGGCATCCCAAGCTCACCTGGAGCGCGGCGCCGGGCTCCACGCAGTACGCGGTGTACGTGGTGTTCGACACGGGAATGGGCTCCACCTCCACCGCGCAGCAGGGCACCACGACGTCCACCAGCATGACCATGACGCACCTGAACGCCACGCAGGTGCTCCAGTGCTGGGGCGTGCCGGGCGAGTTCCAGTTCCACGTGACGGCCAACTACCCGGGCGGCCCGGAGTCGCCGCTCAGCTGGCCGCCGGTCTGCTTTGACATCCAGTAGCGCGTCGCGCCGGGGCCGCGGGTTCGCCCGCGGCTCCGGCCACCCCTGCAACCCTGGAGGACCGATGGACCGGCAGATCCCGGCGGCCAGGCGGGCGATGGGCAGGTGGATGGCGATGGCGGCGGCGCTTTCGATGACGGGATGCGCGGACGCGGGCTCGCCGACCGGGGCGGCGGACGCGCGCGGCGCGCGGCCCCTGGCGGCGGTGCAGACGGGGTGGATCAGCGGGACGTACAGCAACGCGTACGGGGCGCGCTACTTCCGGCTGTGGGTGCCCGCGGGGTACGACGGGGTGACGGCGCGGCCCCTGGTGGTGATGCTGCACGGGTGCGCGCAGGACGGCTACGACTTCGCCGCGGGCACGCGCATGAACGCGTTCGCCGACCAGCGCAACTTCCTGGTGCTGTACCCGGAGCAGGGAACCGCGTACAACGCGTACGACTGCTGGAACTGGTTCTACACGGTCAACCAGGCGCGCGGCAGCGGCGAGCCCTCGCTCATCGCCGGGATGATCGGCTGGACGAAGGCCAACTACTACGTGGACGCGGCGCGGGTGGCGGTCGCCGGCTTTTCCGCGGGCGCGGCGATGGCGAACATCATGGGGTGCACCTACCCGGACCAGGTGCGCCGCGTGGCCGCCTTCGCGGGGGTGATGTACAGGGGCGCCACCACCTCCAGCGGCGCGCTGGACGCGATGGAGTACGGCAGCGTGCACGATCCGTGGGCCCGCGGCAACGACTGCTACGCGGCGATGGGTGGATACCGCCGCCAGGTGCCCACGCTCGTCTTCCAGGGGACCGCGGACGGGACGGTGGCGCCGGTGAACGCGCACCAGACGCTGTCGCAGTGGGCGCAGGCCAACGACCGCGGCTACGACGGGGTGGACGACGGCGACGTGGACGACGTGGCGGACGCCACCAGCACGGCCACCGCCTGCCGCGGCTACACGCGCCAGGACTACCGGAACGCGCAGTCCGGCGCGGTGGTGATGCGCAAGTACCTGATCAGCGGGCTGGGCCACGCCTGGTCCGGCGGCAGCAGCGCGGGAACCTACACGGACGCCTGCGGCCCCGACGCCAGCGCCATCCTCCTGGACTTCTTCGGGTTCTGAGGGGTGGCCCCTCCCCCCGGCCCCCTCCCCGCACAAAGTGCGTGCGGAGAGGGGGAGAACCCCGGGGGCCGGGCGGCCTCCGGTCCCGGGCCGGCCTCCGTCCCGGGCGGCTGAAGCCGCGGCTACGACGGCGGAAAGCCCCGCAAACTGCGCGGGGCTTCAACTGCTTGAACTGCAATGGCCTGTCATCCGGAGTGAGGCGCCGCGCGATCCCGGCGGACAGCGTGATCCATGGCGCCAACCGAAGGATCTGCTCGCCGTAGCTGGTGGTCTGCCGCAGCGGCGAGAGCCCGCGGCCACCGTGTCCGCGAAGGCGGACAGCGCGTAGTTGTTGCGGCGATTTCAATCGCTGGGGCTGGAGGCCTGCCGAGCACATCGAGACCGATGACCCGCATCCCCCGTACGCCGTACCTGCTGACGATGGCATCCATCCTCGCCGCCGGCGGCTGCGTGCCCGCGGCCTCCGGCCCGCCGCCCGCCGCCGCGCCGTCCGCGCAGGCACCTGCCCCGTCTACCTGGGAGTGGGCGACGTACACCGGCGAGCCGGGAACGCGGCGCTACCGGCTGTTCGTTCCCGCCGGCTACGACGCCGCCCGTCCCGCGCCGCTGGTGGTGATGCTGCACGGCTGCACGCAGGACCCCGACGACTTCGCGCGGGGCACGCGCTTCAACCAGCACGCGGACTCCGCGGGGGTGATCGTCGCGTACCCGGAGCAGACGGCCGCGCAGCATCCGCAGAAGTGCTGGACCTGGTACGACCGGAACCACCAGTCGGCGATGGTCGGCGAGCCCGCCATCATCTTCGGCATCACGCGGGAGGTGATGCAGCGGTACGCCGTCGATTCCGCGCGGGTCTACGTCGGCGGGGTGAGCGCGGGCGGGGCGATGGCGATCAACACCGCGGCCTCGCACGCAGGCGACTACGCCGCCGTCGGCGTGCACAGCGGCGTTCCCTGGCGCGCCGCGCGGGACGTGACCGCCGCGCTGCAGGTGATGCGCACCGGGCCGCAGAACCAGGAGGAGTTGCTGGAGGAGTCACGGACGCACCTGCGGGTGACCCGGACCCCCTCGATCCCCATCATCGTCTTTCACGGCGCGGCGGACGCCGTGGTGAATCCCGTGAACGGCCGCCGCCTGGCGGAGCAGTGGGCGGTGGCGGCGGGAGCGAAGGACTTCCTGCGGCACGAAGGCACCACGGGCGGGCTGGCCTGGACGCGGGACGTGTGGGGCCCCCTGGCGGAGCTGTGGGTGGTGGAGGGACTGGGGCACGCCTGGTCCGGCGGATCGCCCGAGGGCACGTACACCGACGCGCGCGGCCCCGACGCCAGCGCCGAGATGCTGCGCTTCTTCCTCTCCCACCGGCTCCCCTGATGCACCCGCTCTCCTTTCCCCGCCGCCCCGATCCCCTGCGCTTCTGGCGCCGCGCCGCGCCGGAGCGCGTGGCGCTGGTGGACCGCGCGCGCGGCGGACGCTGGACGTACGCGGAGCTGGACGCGGCGGCGGACCGCTGGGCCGGCGTGCTGCGCGCCCGCGGCATCGGGCGGGGCGGCATCGTGGCCGTGCTGGCGGGGAACCGGCGCGAGGTGGTGGAGCTGTTCTTCGCCTGCGGGCGGGTGGGCGCGGCGCTCCTCCCCCTCAACTGGCGCCTCTCCCCCGCCGAGCTGGCCCCGATCCTGGACGATGCGCGGCCGGACCTGCTGATCGGTGAATCGCGCTTCCGCGACAGGGCTCCGGACGGCGGGTGGATCGACCTGGACGACGACGCACCGCGCCTGCTCTCCGCCCCCTTGGACGCGGCGGACGACGCGGAGGTGGAGGGGGACGATCCGCTGCTCGTCCTCTACACCTCCGGCAGCACGGGGCGGCCCAAGGGCGCCATCCTCCCCCACCGGCAGATCTTCTGGAACGCGGTGGCGACCACGACGGCGTGGGAGCTGGGGCCGGACGACGTGGCGCCGGTCAGTACCCCGCTCTTCCACACGGGCGGATGGAACGTCTTCGCCACGCCGCTCTGGCACCGCGGGGGGACGGTGGTGCTCATCGACGGCTTCGACGCCGACGGCTTTCTCCAGGCGATGGAAGAGGAGGGGTGCACCATCGCCCTCACCGTTCCCACGCAGCTGCTGATGATGGTGGAGAGCCCGCGCTGGGGGCGCCCCCTGCCGCGGCTCCGGCGCTTCGTCAGCGGCGGGGCGCCGTGCCCGGCGTCGCTGGCGGCGCGGGTGCGGGCGGCGGGCTACACCTTCCGCGAGGGGTACGGCCTCACCGAGTGCGGCCCCAACTGCTTCACCATCGACGACGGCGAGGCGGTGCGGCGGCCGGGGAGCGTGGGCTGGCCCGTGCCGTTCCTGGAGATGCGGCTGCAGAAGGCGGAGGGCGGCGAGGCCGCGGCCGGCGAGCCGGGCGAGCTGCTGCTGCGCGGGCCGCAGGTGTTCGGCGGATACCTGCGCAACCCGGCGCAGACGGCGGAGGCGTTCACCCCCGACGGCTGGCTGCGCACCGGCGACCTGGCCGTCCGCGACCGGGACGGCGCGTATCGCATCTGCGGGCGGCGCAAGGAGATGTACATCTCCGGCGGCGAGAACGTCTTTCCCGCGGAGGTGGAGGCGGCGCTGGCGGAGTGCCCCGGCGTGGCGGAGGCCGTGGTCGTCGGCGTGGCGGACGAGAAGTGGGGCGAGGTGGGCCGCGCCTTCGTCGTGGCGCGCGCGGACGCGGTGCTGACGGAGGCGGAGGTGGTGGCGCACGCCCGCGCGCGGCTGGCGGGCTACAAGGTGCCGAAGGCGGTGTTCATCGTCCCGGAGATCCCGCGGCTCGGCAGCGGGAAGCCGGACCGGCGGGCGCTGGCGGCGGCGGGGGTGATGGAGTGATGGAGTGATGGAGTGATGGAGTGATGGAGTGATGGAGTGATGGAGTGATGGAGTGATGG
>DATAAG010000125.1:0-4084 GCA_036260235.1 Longimicrobium sp. | reverse complement strand
GTTAGTGCGTGAGTGCGTGAGTGCGTTAGTGGTGCAGTGCGGAAAGCAGCGTGAGTGCGGGACACGAGCTCCCGCACTCACGCACTCACGCACTAACGCACTAACGCACTGCTGTTACGGGTTTCTCGGCCGGTCGTTGCGGCGGGCGCGCTCGGTGGCGGTCATCTCGTTCTGCCGGTCCCGCACGTTCCGCTCGTGCTTCCGGTCGATGGAGGTCTGCCCCCGCGTGTCCGCGGCCTCCGTGTTCTCCGCCGGCGCCGGCTCGTCATCCCCGAGGATGTTGCCCAGCGGCGTGGCGTCGCGCCCCGTGCGCTCCGGCGCGCCGGTGGGGAGCGGATTGTCCACGGCGGGCGGGTTCCTCGCCGGCGCCGGCTCGTCCGCGATGACGTTCCCCAGCGCGCCGGCCTCGCGCCCCGCGGGCGCCGGCGCGGGATCGGAGCGGACGGGGGTGACCACCGTGGCGGCCTCCGCGTTCTCCGGAGTGCTGATGACGATGGTGGACGGCTCGCCCGGCCGCCCCTCGCGCGCCTGCGGCCGGTCGCGGTCCGCCTCGTCCGTGCGCGAGGGCGTGATGATCACCTCGCCGGAGGGCTGCGCCCCCTCCACCCGCACCCCGCCCACGCGGGCCGGGCCTTCGCCGGCGGGCGCGTCGTTCACGCGCTGCTCGCTGTCCACGCCCGTGGCCCTGCCCTCCGCGCGGGAGAGCGCCTCGTCCGCCGCCGGCCCGGCGAAGCGGCGGCGCGCGGTGCGCAGGACGGCGGCCACCACGCGGTCGTTCTGGAAGAACACCACGTCGTCGCTGCCGCAGCGGACGGGGCAGCCGTTGTGGTAGTACCAGTACGTCCAGTCGCCCGCGGCGCGCGCCGTGGCCGGCGCGCCGAAGGTGGCGCGCACCTGGTCCGACGTCATCCCCGGCCGGATGGTGGCCTGGGCCCCTGCGGACCCCGCCGCGAGCACCACCGCCGCCACGGCGAGCACGATCGATCGTCTCATCTCACACCTCCGTGGGTCGAGGATCAAGTGCCCAGGTTCAAGTGCCCGGGTTCAAGTGCCCGGTGGGTTGCTTTTGCACTTTCGCACTTGTCCACTCACGCACTCACGCACTAATGCACTCCCACCAGAAAATCCGCCACCGACCGGAACACCCCCAGCCCGTCGGTGCTCCCCAGCAGCGGGTCCACGGCGCGCTCGGGGTGGGGCATCATTCCCAGCACGTTCCCTGCCTGGCTGACGATTCCCGCGATGTTGCGCGCGCTGCCGTTGGGGTTGGCCTCCGGCACCACGCTCCCCTCCGCGTCGCAGTAGCGGAACGCCACCCGCCCGCTCGCCTCCAGGTCGTCCAGGATCTCCGGGTCCGCCGTGTAGCACCCCTCGCCGTGCGCGATGGGGATCCGCAGGACGTCGCCCACCGCGTACTCGCTGGTGAAGGGCGGCTCCGCGCGCTCCACCCGCAGGTGCACCGGGCGCGAGCGGAACTTGAGGGTGCGGTTGCGGATCAGCGCGCCGGGGAGGAGCCCCGCCTCGCACAGGATCTGGAAGCCGTTGCACACCCCCGCCACCGGCCCGCCCGCGCCGGCGAAGGCGATCACCTCGCGCATGATGGGGCTGTGCGCCGCGATGGCGCCCGCGCGCAGGTAGTCGCCGTAGCTGAACCCGCCGGGAAGGAAGACCGCATCCACCCCCTGCAGGTCGTGGTCCTTGTGCCACAGGTAGACCGCCTGCGCGCCCAGCCCTTCCTGGACGGCCTTGTAGCAGTCGTAGTCACAATTGCTGCCGGGAAAGGTCACCACGCCCAGCTTCATGCGGCGCTCCCGGCGGGCGCTCCCACCCTCACGTCGTAGTCCTCCGTCACCGGGTTGGCCAGCAGCTGGCGGCACATGGCGTCCGCCCGCTCGCGCGCCTCGTCCTCGCTCGCGGCCGCCAGGGTGAAGACGATCAGCCGCCCCACGTGCACCTCGCCCACTCCTTCGAACCCCAGCGAGGCCAGCGCCCCGCCCACCGCCTTCCCCTGCGGGTCCAGGATGCCGCGCCGCGGCGTGACCCGCACCTCGATGCCGTATTCCGTCACGTGATGTCCTCGCGGTCCGTACGTCGTCTGCCCCACGTCCTGCGCTCCTCGCGGTCGGACGCCCTGCGTTTGATGAAGCGCCGCCGCGGGCGCATGGACTCGTACTCCAGCTCCCGCTCGTCGTCCGGGTACTCGTCGATCTCGTCGTACAGCGGGTCGCGCTCCGGCAGCCGCTCCAGGAAGCCCATCGCCACCGAGCGCATCAGCCCCCAGCCGATGTACACGATGGAGAAGGGGAAGAAGAAGTACGCCGGCGCCGTGAACGCCGACACCAGCGACACCACCGCCAGGAAGAGGGCGAAGCGGCCGCCCCAGGTGCGCAGGCTGAAGCGCGGCACCACCGGGTACAGCACGTTGCTCACCATCAGCAGCCCCAGCAGCAGCATCAGCCACCCGGCCGTCCGGCCCGGCGGCACCTCGGGGAGGAAGCGCGCCCAGAACTCCGTCTGCGTGAAGGCGAAGTAGGTGGCCAGGCAGCTTCCCGCGGTGGGGGAGGGAAGGCCGTGGAAGTTGGCCTTGGCCGTCCCTGCCTGCTCCACGTTGAAGCGCGCCAGCCGGAACACGGCGCAGACGATGTACAGGAAGGCGAGCACCCACGCCCACTCGCCGGCGTCGCGGAACCAGGTGAAGTAGGCGATGAAGGCCGGCGCCACCCCGAAGGAGATGGCGTCCACCAGCGAGTCCAGCTGCTCCCCGAAGGCGCTCCCCGTGGCGGTGAAGCGGGCCACGCGGCCGTCCAGCAAATCCATGATGGCCGCGCCCACGATCATCCACCCCGCCGCCTCGTACTGCCCGCGCGCCGCAGTGACGATGGCCCACACGCCCAGGAACAGGTTGCCCAGGGTAAAGGCGCTGGGGAGGATGACCACGCCGCGCCGCAGCCGCCGCGCCGGCACCATGGTGGGGTCCGCGGCGATCACGCGGCGGCCCCCGGGTCGTGCAGGGGAAAGTCGTCCAGCGCCATCCCCGTCAGGCGCCGGAAGGCGTCCTGGTAGCGGCGCGAGGTCTCGTCGACGATCTGCGGCGGCAGCTCCGGCCCCGGCGGCGTCTTGTTCCAGCGGCCCTCGGCGCACAGCCCCTCCAGCCAGTCGCGCAGGGGCTGCTTGTCCAGGGAGGGCTGGCCGCGCCCCGGCGCGTAGTGCTCCGCGGGCCAGAAGCGCGACGAGTCGGGCGTCAGCACCTCGTCCATCAGCCGGATCTGCCCGTCTTCGTCGCGGCCGAACTCGAACTTGGTGTCGGCGATGATGATGTCGGCGCGGGCCGCGAGCTCGCGCCCGCGCGCGTAGACCCGCATCGACGCCGTGCGCAGCGCCTCCGCCTCCCGCGCGCCGACGATGGCGGCCATCCGCTCGAAGGTGATGTTCTCGTCGTGGCCGCTCTCGGCCTTGGTGGCGGGGGAGAAGAGGGGGGCTTCCAGCGCGTCGGACTCGCGCAGACCCGGCGGCAGCGGCTCGCCGGCCAGGGTGCCGTGGTCGCGGTACTCCTTCCACGCGCTGCCGGACAGGTAGCCGCGGACGACGCACTCCACGGGGAACGGCTGCAGCTTGCGGCAGAGCATCGCGCGGCGCGCCCAGGCGTCGCGGTGGGGCGCCAGGTCGGGGTAGCGGCGGGCGATCTCGTCGGGGTCTACGGAGAGGACGTGGTTGGGCACCAGGTCCGCGGTGCGCGCGAACCACCACGCGCTGATCAGGGTGAGCACCTCGCCCTTGCGGGGAACGGGGCTGGGCATCACCACGTCGAACGCGCTCACCCGGTCCGTGGCGACCATCAGCAGGGCGTCGCCCAGGTCGTACACGTCGCGGACCTTGCCCCGCACCCGCAGCGGGAAGGGAAGGTCGGTGCTGACCAGCGTGGAAGCCAGGGTTCGGCGCTCCGTGCAGGGGTGGCGTTGAGCCGGGAAGTTAGCGTCCGCACGGGGGAGCGGCAACCGCGGGCGGTGATGGAGTAATGGGAGTGATGGAGTGATGGAGTGATGGAGTGATGGAGTGATGGAGTGATGGAGTGATGGAGTGATGG
>DATAAG010000124.1:0-16494 GCA_036260235.1 Longimicrobium sp. | reverse complement strand
CCGGAGCCGCCCCGCTCGTCCTGCAAGGGTCTGCCGATCAGCAGAAGGTGGTGTCGGGGCAGCAGGGGGTGCGATGACACGATTGCGGCTGCGTGTAGCAGTTCACGTTCAGCGTCTGCTGGTTCGCCATCACGGTGCCGCGCGCCTCCTCCACGTCGCCCGTCACGTCGAACGACTCCACCGACAGCGCGTCCAGGTTCAGTCCGATCTTCTTCATGGGGGACTCCTTGTGGTGAAAAGGGGGGACTGCACTCCGCGGTGGGCGTGCCTTCATCAGCCACGCACCCACCCCGTGCGTTGGTGGGGTGCAACGCGGGTTGCAATCTCTTTCTGACAGCGACTGCGCACAACCGTCTCGTTGTGCTTTTGCGCATGCGCACGTCCTCACGGTCACACGGGCGTTCCAGCGGCGGTCCGCCGATCCATCGCCTTCGGCGCGCCGTACGTTTGCGTCCACGGTGTGAACACATGCGCCGCAACGCCGCATTTCGACAGGATGCGTGTTCCTGACGGGGCACGTGCCTTGCCTTCTTCGCTGCTGCCGATGACGCGCGCCGTGCGCCATTTTTTCGCCGTGTCGTGCCGCATCCCTGCTGTCCCCGCGACCTGCCGTACTCATGCCCGACTTTTCGCCCCGTGCCGCCGGCTTGAGCCGCGCGCGCAAGCCGGACCTGCTGTGCTTTTCACACCTGCGCTGGAACTTCGTCTACCAGCGGCCGCAGCACCTGATGAGCCGCTTTGCCCGCGACCGCCGCGTGTTCTACTGGGAGGAGCCGGTCCACGACACCACCCACCCCTGGCTGGAGTCGACGCGCGGGGCGGACGGGGTGACGGTCATGGTCCCCCACCTGCCGGCGATGCGGGCAGACGAGGCGGAGGCGGCGCTGCGCCGGCTGCTGGATGGGTGGATGGCGGACGAGGAGATCGGCCGGTTCACGGCGTGGTTCTACACGCCGATGGCGCTGGGGTGGGCCGGGCACCTGGACCCGCTGGTGACGGTCTACGACTGCATGGACGAGCTTTCCGCCTTTCGCTTTGCCCCGCCGCAGCTGCTGGCGCGCGAGGCGGAGCTGATGGAGCGCGCGGACCTGGTGTTCACCGGCGGGCCCAGCCTGTACGAGGCGCGGCGGGACCGGCACCCGGCCGTGCACCTGTTCCCCAGCAGCATCGACGCCGCGCACTTCGCCCGGGCGCGCGCGCGGCAGGCGGACCCCGCGGACCAGGCGGGCGTGCCGCACCCGCGCATCGGCTTCTACGGCGTGCTGGACGAGCGGTTCGACGCGGAGCTGGTGCGGGCGCTGGCCGCCGCGCGCCCCGACTGGCACATCGTCCTGATCGGCCCCGTCTGCAAGATCGACCCGGCGGAGCTGCCGCGCACGGAGAACGTGCACTGCCTGGGACCCAGGCCGTACGCGGAGCTGCCGCGCTACGTGGCGGGATGGGACGCGGCGGCGCTCTTCTTCGCGATGAACGAATCCACCCGCTTCATCAGCCCCACCAAGACGCCGGAGTACCTGGCGGCGGGAAAGCGCACCATCTCGTCCCCCGTGCGCGACGTGGAGCGCACCTGGGGCGCGGACGGGCTGGTGCGCATCGCCGGCACGGTGCAGGAGTGGATCGCGGCGATCGAGGAGGCGCTGGCGGACGAAGACCGGGAGACGTGGCTGCGGCGGGTGGACGACCGGCTGGGACGCACCTCGTGGGAGGGCACCTGGGCCACGATGGCGGCGCTGGTGGACCGGGCGGCCGGCGCGCGGACGACGATCGACACACTGGAACCGGAGAGCGCCGCGGAGCGCGAGGGAATGGCCACCGCCGCCGGAGACTGAATGTTCGACTACCTGATCGTGGGGGCGGGGTTCGCCGGGAGCGTGCTGGCGGAGCGGCTGGCGGCGGACGCGGGAAAGCAGGTGCTGGTGGTGGACCGGCGCGACCACGTGGGAGGCAACGCGTACGACGAGTACGACGACCACGGCATCTTGGTGCACCGCTACGGGCCGCACATCTTTCACACCAACTCGCGCGAGGTGTGGGAGTACCTGAGCCGGTTCACCGCCTGGCGGCCGTACGAGCACCGCGTGCGCGCCAGCGTGGACGGCATGCTGGTGCCCATCCCCATCAACCTGGACACGCTGAACCAGCTGTACGGCCTCTCCCTGACCTGCATGCAGGCGGAGGACTTCTACCGCTCCGTGGCGGAGCCGCGCGCCGAGCTGCGCACCAGCGAGGACGTGGTGGTGAGCCGGGTGGGGCGCGAGCTGTACGAGAAGTTCTTTCGCAACTACACGCGCAAGCAGTGGGGGATGGACCCGTCGGAGCTGGACGCGTCGGTGGCGGCGCGGGTGCCGGCGCGCACCAGCCGCGACGACCGGTACTTCACCGACACGTACCAGGCCATGCCGCTGCACGGCTACACGCGGATGTTCCGGAACCTGCTGTCGCACCCCGGGATCAAGGTGATGCTGAACACGGACTACCGCGAGGTGGAGGGGCTGGTCCCCTACCGCGAGGTGGTGTTCACGGGGCCGATCGACGAGTACTTCGGATTCCGCTTCGGCAGGCTGCCGTACCGCTCGCTGCGGTTCCGGCACGAGACGGTGGACCGCGAGGTCTTTCAGCCGGCGCCGGTGGTGAACTATCCGAACGAGCACCCGTACACGCGCGTCACGGAGTTCAAGTACCTCACCGGACAGGTGCACCCGAAGACGAGCATCGTCTACGAGTACCCCAGCGACGAGGGCGACCCGTACTACCCGGTGCCGAAGCCGGAGAACGCGGAGACGTACCGGCGGTACCGGGCGCTGGCGGAGGAGACGGAGGGGGTGTGGTTCGTGGGGCGGCTGGCGACGTACCGGTACTACAACATGGACCAGGTGGTGGCGCAGGCGCTGGCGACGTATCGCAAGATCGTGGGGACCAAGCCGGCGCGGCCCGGGACCCGGAAGACCGCACCGTCCGCGCGGCTGGCGGCGACGGCGGGGGATTGAGCGGGGGAGCGGCGGCCTCCCGGAGAGGCGACTGATGCCCATTGCGAATCTGATCCGGTAACCAAAGCCCCGTCGCGACCGCCGTCCAGCGACTAACGTCGCCGCAACGACTACACGCTGTCCGCCTTCGCGGACAACACCGGACCGCCAGCACCGGGGGTCCTCGAGCGGATTACCGGATCAGAGAAGCAAAGAGCATAAGTCGCCGCGTCGCCGCAACGAGTACACGCTGTCCGCCTTCGCGGACAAAACGGCGACAAACATCATTCGCGCCGGATCGCGAGGGCGAGGTCGGTGGCGAGCTCCACGCCGCGGATCTCCAGGCCGCCGTCGTCCGCGAGCTCCGTGCGGCGGGCCAGCTCCACGCCGCGCGCGGTGTCCCACGTCACCACCTGGCGGGCGCCGGGGGCCAGGCCGGGAACGCGGAGGTCCACGCGTACCGGCGGGGCGTCGCGGCGGAGCATGCCGTCGCGGCCGATCGTGTCCGTCCGCGCCAGCCAGACCACTGCCTGGTCCGCGTCCCCGCAGGCGCAGGCCACCGCGGGCGCGCCCTCGATGCGCACCTCGCCGTTCAGGTTGCGGCGCCGGAAGCGGAGCCAGTCCACCAGCGGAAGGAAGTCCGCCATCGCCCGCTGCGCCCGGCGCATCCCGGGGGTGAGCACGTGCGGGTGGCGGTTGGGCCAGCGCATGCCGCCGCCGGCCCCGCCGGACGCCAGGTGCGCCCACTGCATGTGGCGGAAGTACTCGTCGTCGAAGGGCTCCGGCAGCGTTCGCCTGTGGTCCTTGAAGGTGTGGATGGGGCCGTGCTCCGAGTCCAGGTACGGGCGCCCGTCCGTGATCTCCGCCAGCGCCGCCCGCACCAGCCGGCCCACGTCTCGTGCGGGCGCCACGGTGTCGCGCGGGGCGTCGATCGTCCCCTTCATGTACAGGTGCGTGGTCGCGAAGTCGAGCGCGGGGTGGCGGAAGATCGGCTGCTCCAGGCCCAGGTGCGGCTTCCACTGCAGCTCGGGGCCGAAGAGCGACACCGTCTGCAGGTGCGTGCGGCCGTACAGCCGCGTCTCCAGCGCCCGCACGTGCCCGCCGACGTCGTCGATGAACTCGTCCATCACCCGCGCGCAGTCGTCCAGGTCCGCCGCGTGGGCGGGATGGATCTCGTTCCACAGGTCCCACGCGAACACCACCCCGCTGCCGCCCCAGCGCTCCACGGCGAAGCTCATCCGCTCCTTGACCGCCTGGCGCGTGTCCGCGCACAACAGCAGGCGGCCGCGGCGCGCGCAGGGGCCGCCGTTGGCGCGGTTCAGCGGGTGGTGCTTCCACCGCTTCCAGGTCCAGAAGGTGTCGTAAGGGGTGAGCAGCAGGCGCAGGCCGTGGCGGGCGCACAGCACGAACAGGTCGTCCCAGAACCGCACCGTGACCCGGTTGAAGGAACCGGTCGGCCGCTCCAGCCACCGCCCCTGGTGTGCGCACTCCAGCATCAGCCGGATGACGGTGACGCCGTGCGCGGCCAGCCAGGCCAGGTGCCGGTCCACGCCCTCCACGTCACGCCGCCGGGTGAGCGGCGCCAGCTCCGGCCAGGCGAGCGAATCGTTGTATCCCACCGGCGTCCACGCCTCGCCCCCCTCCCTCACGAAGTACGGCGCCCCTTCCGCCCGTCCGATCCACGGCAGCGCCGGCACGCCAGCGGCGTCCAGCACCGCCGGCGCCCGGCGCTGCGCCGTCGCCGTGCTTTTCATCGCGCGTGAAGAGTCCCGGCGCGGGAAAGCCCGCGGCCGCGCTGCAGCATTGCCATCGAATCGTGATTCCGTACAGGACGAGACGGAGTGACCACCCGGCCGCGGGGAGCCACTGCCCGATCCATGCCCGCACCGCGACAGGGGCCGGCCGTCCTGCACGATACCGTCACCCGCTACCTGCAGGCTATTCCCTATTCCCTGTCCCCTGTCCCCTGTCCCCTGTCCCCTGTCCCCTGTTCCCTCGCCGTCCGGGGGTACGCCCGTTGCGTAGACGAACCCTGCACATCCACGGCAGGGCCCGCCCGGCGGCGACGCGGTCCCCCAACTCATTACAGGACTTCGGAATGCCACCAGCGTCGATCGCGCGGGCACGGTACCAGGGGCTGTCGGCCGCGCGCCGGTGGGAGCACGAGCCGGCGCGCCCGCGCGAGAACTTTTCGCTCAAGGTGGGCGACCGCCTGGGCGAGCTGACGGTGATCGGGCACCTGGCGTGCGGCCGGATGTCGGAGCTGTACCAGGTGTGGAGCAACCGCCACTGGTGCGCGCTCACCGGCAAGGTGGTGCTGCCGGAGCACGTGAAGGACGGGGTGCCCCCCGTCTCCTTTCGACGCGAGGCGGAGGTGCTGGAGAAGCTGCGGCACCCCAACATCGTGCGGCTGTTCGGCGCGGAGCAGGAAGAGGGGCGGCCGTACATCCTGATGGAGTACCTGGCCGGCCCCTCCCTCTTCGACGTGCTGGAGGGGCTGCCGCGGCGGCGCCTGCACACCCCCGACGCCATCCGCGCCATCATGCACGTGGGCGCGGCCATCCACTACCTGCACCGCTGCGGCTACCTGTACCGCGACCTCAAGCCGGCCAACATCCACCTGCGCGAGGGCGTGCCGGTGCTGCTGGACTTCGACGTGGTGCGCGAGATCGAGCCGATCCGCCGCCCCGCCGACCGTCTGGGGACGGCCCCGTACATGGCGCCGGAGCAGGTGCTGAGGGAGCCGCTGACGGCCGCCACCGACGTCTACGGCCTTGGCGCGCTGCTGTACGAGCTGGTGACGGGGAAGTGGGCGACGGAGGAGCCGGCGGAGGAGGACGAGGAGGAGTGGAACGAGTGGGACGACGACGAGGACGATGAGCCGCGGGCCCGCGTCGTGGAGCGCACGCCCACCGTGGACCGCGAGCTGACGACGAAGGAGCTGGAGCAGCGGTATCCGCAGATCAAGCACCCCCCGGTGCCGCCGCGGGCGCACGTGCCCGGGCTGCCGCGCGACCTGGAGGCGGTGATCCTGCGGGCGCTGCACCCGGACCCGTCGGAGCGGTACCAGACGGTCTCGGGGATGCTGGCGGCGCTGGCGCCCAGCCTCAAGGGCCGGCACCGCATGTGGCCGGAGAACGCCCCGGTGGAGCGGCGGGCGGACACCGAGTCGCGGTAGGGGCCCTCACCGTGGGGCCCTCACCCGGCTCGCCTGGGCTCGCCACCCTCTCCCGCAAACTGCGAGGGAGAGGGTGCACACCCCGGGTTTCGGGCGCGGTGGAGGGCCCGGCGCGAAGGCAGGCGCCCCCCTCCCCGGCCCTCCCCCACAAGCTGCGTGGGGGAGGGAGAACAGCGGCAGCCTTCATCGCGCGATGAAGTTCAACCTCCCCAGGGTTTCGGGGGGAGATGGTAATGCGAGCCTCGAGGGGCGGTGCCCTCGCACCTCGCCCGCCGAAGCGCGACCGGCTTCTCCCCCTCTCCGCGAGGAACGAGCGGGGAGGGGGCCGGGGGGAGGGGCCCCCACGGACGAACGCGCACCGCGGCATGCAGCCACGGTGCGCGTTCCGTATCCTCCGACCCCGTCAGGCGAGAGGCGGCGCGATCAACTCACGCACTCACGCACTCACGCACTTCAGGGGTTCAGCCAGTAGTTCACCTTCAGCACCAGCACGTTGTCCGGCTGCGCGTCGAAGAGCGCGCGGCGGTCGCGGCCCATGTCGAAGTTGCCCACGAACGGCGCAAAGTCGGCGCGCTCCTGCTGCCAGGCCAGGTACACCGTGCTCCCCGGCCGCCATTCCCAACGCAGCACCGCGTTGCCGCGCAGGCTGCGCAGGTTGAAGTCGCGGTTGGGGACGAAGAACCGCGGCATCCCCTCGCCGGTGCCCTGCGGGTACACGAAGTAGCCGCCGTTGGTCTCCTCCAGCGTGCCCAGGTCCTCGCCGTAGACGTTGAAGTCGTACGTGCGCGGGGCCGCCAGCTCCGCCGGCGTGCCGAAGTCGGCGCTGGAGAGGAAGGGCTGCGTGTACACCTGCAGCGACAGGTCCGGCGTCACCGTCAGGTTCAGCCGCGCCTCCACCGCCAGGATGGTCTGGTCCAGCTCCGACAGGATGTAGCGGTTGCCGAAGGTGTTCACCGCCAGCGGGTCCGGCCGGGTCATGATGTACTGCGCCCCGGAGTGGATCTTCGCGAACAGGGGCGCCAGCGTGACGTTCCAGGTCTCCGCCGGGCGGATGGCCAGCTCGCCGTTGAACTGGAACTGCGTGCCGCCCTCGTCGTCCTGCTGGTAGAACACCTGCGCGCCGCCCGAGAGCCTCTTGCGCTCGTCGCTGTTGGCGCCCAGCCAGCCGCGCCAGTTGCCGGGGCGCCGCGCCAGCGGGCCGCCCCAGGTGAGCCGGTCGTCGACCGAGCCCGGCAGCGTGGTGCCCACACCGGAGTTGATGCTCCAGAAGTTCAGGAACTGCCAGAAGCCCGCAAGCTGGAAGTTGTTGTAGATGTGGTCGCCGTCGTAGTTCCACTCGCCGCGGCTGTACAGGTTGTACTGGCGCAAGCGGAACGTCTTCCCCGGCCGGGCCTCGGTCCACGCCAGCGTTCCCTGCAGGTCGATGCGGTTGCCGCGGTACTGGTACCCCATGTCGTTCACGTCGTACCCGGGCGAGGTGGTGCCCACCAGCAGGGTGGGCCGCCAGTGGCGCCCCTTGCGGTACGAGAGCTGGATCTCGCTGGAGATGCCGGCCAGCGAGGTGCGCGTGCTGTCGAAGCGGATCTCGTCCTGGTCCGGCCGATGGAAGTAGTGGTACGGGTACACCAGCTGGGTGCGGGTGATGGCCCGGCGGTCGCCCTGCACGTAACTCCCCGAGACGAAGCCAGCCACCTGCCACACCCGCTGCGCCCACTGGTGGCGGAAGTCGAACCCGCCGTTGTACGCCGCGGAGTGCAGCCGCGCCCGCATCAGGTCGCTGTCCAGGTCGCGGTTGAGCGCCGTGAACATGCTGCCCAGCACCGTCTGCCCGGCGCGCAGGTCGCGCCGCACGCGGGCCACGAAGTAGTTGCTGGCCGGCTCCACCCCCGTGCGGCCGTAGATGGAGTCGCCGTCCGTCTCGATGTTGAGGAAGCGGGCCTCCTCGCGCCGGGTGACGGCGTCCAGGATTCCCACCGACCAGCCGCTGCGGGTGCGGCCGGTGACCTTGGCCGCGCCCAGGATGCGCACGTCCCGCGGGACGTCGGCGATGGCGTAGCCCGCGGGCACCTGGGGGTTGCGGCCGATGCGGCGCGAGTAGAAGGCGCTGTTGCCGCCGCCCGTGCCGAAGTTGAAGAGCTCCGCGCCCTCCACGAAGAACGGACGCCGCTCCTGGAAGCGGGTCTCGATGGCCGTCAGGTTCACCTCCGCCGGGTCCACCTCCACCTGCCCGAAGTCCGGGTTGATGGTGGCGTCCAGGGTGAGGTCCGAGGTCAGGCGGTACTTGAGGTCCGCGCCCACTGAGGGCGTGTACTCGCGGTCGTCGCGGAAGGGGTTGTCGCCGCGCTCGATGTGCTCGGCGCGCATCACCGAGTAGGGGAGGATCTCCAGCCGCTTGCCGGTGCGCACGTCGTTCAGCCCCGTCAGGTGGCCAAAGCGGGGAATGCCGCCCTCCTGGCTGCGCGGGGTGAAGGAGAAGACGGCGAACTCGCCCTTGCGGGCGATCTGCCGCTCCACCTGGATCCCCCACGTCTGCACGGGCGCCGCGTTGAAGCGCAGCTGGCTGAAGGGAATGCGCATCTCCGCCGACCAGCCGCCGGAGTCCACCGAGGCCTGCCCCTCCCACACGGGGTCCCACGAGTTGTCCTCGCCCACCTCGCTGCGCGTCTGGTCGCGCCGCACGCCGGAGGGGTTGAGCTCCAGGCCGAAGGCGGTGCGGTGGTCGTGGTAGCTGTCCAGGATGACCGTGACCCAGTCCGACGCCTCCATGGTCATGTCGCGCCGGCCCAGCCGCGTGGTCACGGGGCCGGAGTCGTGCAGCCGCACGCCCACGTACAGCGCCTCGTCGTCGTACAGCACCCGCACCTCGGTGGGCTCGCTGACGGGCTGCCCCTCGGCGGGGTCCAGCTGGGTGAAGGCGGTGGCGGGGGTGGCGGCGCTCCACGCCGCGTCGTCCAGGCGCCCGTCGATGCGCACCGGACCGCTGGCGCGCGCGGCGCCGATGGAGGCGGCGCTGCCGTGCGGATCACCGCCCGGGGATGCCGTGGGGGCCTGCCCCTGCGCCGCGAGCGCGGCGGGCACGGCCGTGAGCAGACAGACGAGGGCTGCGTAACGCATGGGAGGACTGCGGTCGAGAGAAACGGAGCACGCGGCTCCCGCCGGGGAAGGGGAGTCGCGAAGGGGGACGGATCGCCGCGCTCGGAGAGGCCACGCCGCACGAGCACACGTCGTCACTTCCGGCAGCGTTGGCATTCGGCGCCTAAATATGCATCGCCTCGCCGCTTGGGACAAGTCGCGGCGGCGAACGGTGCGCGGGGGCGCCACGGAAAGACGGAGACGGGCCGCCGCCCGTCGCACGACGGCCCGGCCCGCCCGGACTCGCGCTCCCGCCGTTGCAGGTCCCGGTCGATCCCGAACGTCCGCCCCGCCCGGGCGGGAGACGCGCAACGCCTTCCAGGCGAGCGCGTGAGCCCGGGCGGGCGCGCGAGGGCGACCCCGCGCCGGCCGCGGATGGGCCGCCTGGGCTCGGCGGGAGGGAGTGCGATGAAAGCGGCGGGGAAGTGTTGCCGGGGGGCCGCGGGGCGTGGGCCGGCCGGGATCAGCCCCCGGCGGCGACGGGGGTGCGCACGAACTGCAGCTCGTGCAGGCGCGCGTACAATCCGCCACGGCGCAGCAGCTCCGCGTGGCTCCCCCGCTCGCGGATCTCGCCGTGGTGCAGCACCAGGATCTGGTCCGCGCCCTGGACGGTGGAGAGCCGGTGGGCGATCACCAGCGAGGTGCGGCCGCGCATCAGCTCGTGCAGCGCCTCCTCGATGCGCGCCTCCAGCTCCGCGTCCACCGAGCTGGTCGCCTCGTCCAGCACCAGCACCAGCGGGTCGAACGCCAGCGCCCGGGCAAAGCTCACCAGCTGCCGCTCGCCCACGGAAAGGGAGGTGCCGCGCTCCCCCAGCGGCTGCGCGTACCCGGCCGGCAGCCGCGCGACGAAGGGCTCCAGCCCCACCCGCCGCGCCGCCTCCCGCACCCGCTCGTCCGGGACCGGCGCGCCCAGGCGGATGTTGCCGGCCACGTCCTCGCTGAAGAGAAAGACGTCCTGCAGCACCAGGCCGATCCGGCCGCGCAGTTCCGCCACCGGCACGCGGCGGACCGGCACCCCGTCGAAGAGGATGTCGCCGCGGGTGGCGTCGTAGAAGCGCATCAGCAGGGAGATGAGGGTGCTCTTTCCCGCCCCCGTGGCCCCCACGATCGCCACCCGCTCCCCCGGCCGCACGGTGAAGCTCACCCCGCGCAGCACCCAGTCGCCGCCGTCCGAATACCGGAACCAGACGTCGCGGAACTCGATCTCCCCCCGCCCCGGGGTGGGCAGGTGCAGGGGATCGGGGTCGTCGCGGATCTCCGGCTCCGTGTCCAGCAGCTCGAAGATGCGCTCCGAGGCGGCCATGGCCCCCTGCAGGATGTTGAACTTCTCCGACAGCTCCTGGATCGGCCGGAAGAAGCGCCGGGTGTACTGGAGGAAGGCCGCCACCACGCCCACCGTCATCGTCCCCCGGATCGTCTCCCCCCCGCCGTGCCAGAGGATGAGGGCAAGGGCGACGGAGCTCAGCACCTCGATGACGGGGAAGAAGAGCGCGTAGTAGGTGATGGAGCGCAGGTGCGCCTCCAGGTGGTGCGCGTTCACCTCCTTGATGCGCCGCAGCACCCGCTCCTCGCGCCCGAAGAGCTGGACCACGCGGATCCCGGAGACGTACTCCTGCGTGACCGCATTGATGCGGGCCAGCCGCACGCGGATGTCGCGATACGCGCGGCGGATGAGGGCGCGAAAGACGAAGGTGGCGACGGCGGCCAGGGGAAGGACGGTGAAGGTGACCAGCGCCAGGCGCAGGTTCAGCTGCACCATCATCCCCACGATGAAGACGATGGTGAACACGTCGCCGAAGATGGTGACCAGCCCCGACGAGAACGCCTCGTTCAGCTGCTCCACGTCGCTGGTCACCCGCGTCATCAGCCGCCCCACGGGGGTGCGGTCGAAGTAGCGGAGCGAGAGGCGCTGCAGGTGCGCGAAGAGCTGCATGCGGAGGTCGAACATCACCCGCTGCCCCAGCCAGGTGGTGACCAGCGTGTCCACGTACTCCGCCGCGAACGCCAGGACCAGCGAGCCGACATAGAGCAGCACCAGCGTGGCCAGCAGCCCCGTGTCGCGCCGGGGGATGGCCGTGTCCAGCGCCACCTTGGTGAGGTACGGCCCCGCCAGCTCCAGCGCCGCCCCGGCGAAGAGCAGGACGAGCGAGAGCGCCACCTGCAGCCGGTAGGGGCGCAGGAAGCCCACCATCCGGCGCAGCAGGCGCGGATCGGTCCGGGCGTCCGCCTCTTCCTCGTGGGCGCCGGTGCTCACGCGCGCGCGGGCGGGAAACGTATGTTCGATGGGATTACCCGCATGGCGCCAACGTAGCGGGGGCGCCGCGGGCGGGCAACGGAGGGCTCCGTACGTCGTTGACAACCCGGGAAGGCGCGCGTAGCTTGGGCTTCTCCCCAGTCCGCATCCCAGTCGCTGCGCGTCCCCCGGACAGACCCATGACGTTCGCCGCCCCCCACGGACGGCAGCCGCGCCGCGCGCGGCCCGCGCTCTTCGCCCTTGCCCTCGCCACGGTCGCCGCGGCGGGCGCCGCCGCCTGCGCCTCGCTGGGCGGCCGCGGCGGCGACGCGCTGGTGCTGGGGCTGGCCATCCCGCTCACCGACGGCGAGGGAAGGCCCGACGTGTACGGCGTGCGCTCGCGCATGGGGGCGGAGCTGGCGGTGGAGGAGCTGAACGCCGGCGGGGCCTTCGGGGGGCGCAGGCTGGAGCTGCGCATCGTCAACGACAGGGGGGACCCTTCCAGCGCCATCGCCGTGGCGGACTCGCTGGTGCGCGACCCCCGGGTGATCGCCGTGGTGGGCCACGTCTACTCCGGCGCCACCATCGCCGCCTCGCAGCAGTACGACGGCCGGCTTCCCGCCGTGGCCACCAGCGCCACCAGCCCGGAGATCAGCCGGCTGGGCGGGTGGATCTTCCGCGTGGCCAGCAGCGACAGCGCCAACGCGGTCGCCCTGGCGCGCGCGGCGCACGGCATGGGGCAGCGCATCGCCGTCCTGTACGCCAACGACGACTACGGCCAGGGGCTGGCCCGCAACTTCGTCGCCGCCCTGCGCGCGGCGGGGGGCGCGGTCACGGCCATGGACCCGTTCCTGGACGACACGGAGGACTTCACCCCCTACCTGCGGCGCATGCAGGAACGGGGAGTGGACCTGGTGTTCGTGGCGGGGCTGCAGGACCCGGCGGCGCGGGCCATCGCCCAGGCGCAGCAGGTGGGGCTGCCGGCGCGCTTCCTGGGTGGCGACGGCATCGAGGGGCTGGCCGCCATGGGCGCGCGCTACGACGGCACGGCGGTGGGGGTGCTCTTTCACCCCGACATGTCGGACTCGTCGCGCGCCTTCGTGCAGCGGTACCGGGCGCGCTACCGCGAGGACCCCGACTCGCAGGCGGCGCTGGCGTACGACGCGGTGCGGCTGCTGGCGCGCGCGCTCCAGGCCGGGCGCCGGGATCCGGCCTCCGTGCGCGCCTGGCTGGAAGGGGTGGGGCGCGAGCGGGGCGGCTCGCCGCCGTTCGAAGGGGTGGCGGGGAGAGTGGCCTTCGACCAGAACGGAGATCCGGTGAACAAGCGGTTCACGATGGGAGTGATCCGGGGCGGCGCCATCGTGCTGCCGGAGGCGGCCCGATGAGCGCGCGCTGGAGCCTGCCCGGCGGGGCGCGGCTGTTCGACACGCTGCGCAACCGCCTGCGCGTGGGGGCGGCGGTCATCGTGGGGCTGGTGGTGCTGGGCGCCGGCGTGGCGGTGTGGAGCCTGGACCGCATCTCGCGCGACACGGAGAAGCGGCTGTCGGACCTGCGCCGCAGCAGCGAGATCGGCACCATGCTGGAGTCGCTGATCCTGAACCAGATCGCGGCCGGCGAGCGCTACCTGGTGACCCCGGACCCGCAGTTCCAGCAGCAGTACGCCGAGTACGGCCGCCGCGCGCACGAGCAGCGGCGCCAGTACAAGGACCTGGAGGACCTGAGCACCGCCGAGCAGCAGAAGATCACCGCGGTGGAGCAGGCCCACCAGCGCATCGAGGTGGAGTACGCGCTGGCGCACGCGCAGCTGGACGTGGGCGACCGCGACGGGGCGCTGCGCCGCGTGGCCGCCGTGCGCCCGCAGACGCAGCAGCTGGAGGAGGCGATCCGGGAGATCGGCGCCACGCAGGCAGAGAAGGTGTCTGCCGCCGCGGCCCAGATGCGGCGCGAGACGCGCCAGTGGGAGGTCATCCTGGGGCTGGTGGCGCTCCTTACCGCCCTCGTCACCGGGGGACTCATCTACATCGCCATGCGCTGGTGGATCCAGCGCCCGCTGGACGTGCTGGCCGCCAGCGCGCAGCAGCTGGGCGAGGGCGACCTGCGCCAGCGGATGAACGGCGGCGCGGAGGGGATGACCCGCGAGTTCGCCGCCCTCTCCGTGACCTTTGACCAGATGGCCGGGCAGCTGCGCACCATCGTGGGCGAGACGGTGGGGACGGCGGAGCGCATCAGCAACTTCGCCTCGGACCTGTCCAGCATCTCCGAAGAGGTGGCGGCCTCCAGCGGCGAGGTGGCCACGGCCATGGTGGGGATCGCCAGCGGCGCGGAGAGCCAGTCGCACGGGCTGCAGGCCACCCGCGAGGCGCTGGAGGAGATGGGGCAGCGCTCCACGGAGATCGTGCACGCCTCGCAGCAGGTGAGCTCGCTCTCGCAGCAGATCCACCTGGTGGCCGCGCAGAGCCGCGCCGAGGTGGGGAGCGCGCTGCAGCGGCTGCTGGAGATCCGCGGCGTGGTGACGGACAGCGCGGCGCGGGTGACGGAGCTGGAGCAGGCCTCCATCCAGATCGACCGCTTCGTGGAGACCATCACCGCCATCGCCCGGCAGACCAACCTGCTGGCGCTGAACGCCGCCATCGAGGCGGCCCGCGCCGGCGAGCACGGGCGCGGCTTCGCGGTGGTGGCCGAAGAGGTGCGCAAGCTGGCGGAGGGGTCCGCCCGTGCCGCGAACGAGGTGGCGCAGAACGTCTCCGGCATCCGCACCCGCATCGGCGACGTGGTGCAGACCATGAGCCGGGGGACGGAGAAGGTGCAGGACGTGGAGGAGGTGTCGCGGGGTGCCGACAGCGCGCTGGAGCAGATCCTGGCCGCAGTGGACGGCGTGCGCCTGGCCGCCGACCAGGTGGAGGAGGCCGCGGCCCGGAACGCCGCCGCGATGGAGGGGGTGGAGGCCGCGCTCAGCGAGGTGTCCGGCACCGCCGAGTCGCACGCCGCCAGCGCCGAGGAGGTGAGCGCCGCCGCCGAGGAGCAGTCCGCCGCCACGCAGGAGATGTCCGCCAGCAGCGCCGAGCTGCTGCACGCCGCCGAGCGCATGCGCGAGCTGGTGAGCGGGTTCCGAACGTAAAAGGAGTGCGTGAGTGCGTGAGTGCGTGAGTGCGTGAGTGCGTGAGTGCGTGAGTGCGTGAGTGCGGAAGGTAACGGACGAGGCCCGCTCCCCGGCTGGGGGGCGGGCCTCGTCGCATGAAGCTGGTGCCGCGGCTCCGCCGCGGAGCCCTCACCCGGCTCGCCTGGGCTCGCCACCCTCTCCCGCAAACTGCGCGGGAGAGGGGATAGACCCCGCTCACGCTCCGGCGCCCGGTGGCAGATCCGCGGTAAGACAGCTGCACCCTGGGCCCGGCCAGCGCGCGCGGAGCTACGCTCGACGTTTACACTCCCTCCCGCGCAGTTTGCGGGAGGGGGGTGGACGAGCCTCGGCGAGGCCGGGGGAGGGCCCCGGCGTGCGGCAGGATGCCGGTCTTGCTGCACGGGTCCGCCTTTCCCCCCTCTTCGCACGCAGTTTGTGCGGGGTGAGGGCCGGGGCGAGGGGCCCCGGCGGCCATGCATCAGGCATGTCACTCGTCTGGCGCACTTCTCGCACCCGGAGAGGGGTGAGAGCCGGCGGAGCAGGGGGATTCAAGCCGAAATCAGCGACCCACGACGACCCAGCCCCGCGCCGGCGCAGCGCGCACGGCGGCGGCCGGACGACCCCGAATCGGATGCTCAAGACGGTAGCGCTGCGCTTCGGCGCGGACGAAGGCGACGAGCCGCTGCGGTTCACGCCGGGGCCCATGACCGTGTTCGTGGGGCCCAACAACTCGGGCAAGAGCCTGGCGCTGCGCGAGATCGAGGACTTCATCGAGACCGGCGGCGAGTCGCTGCGCCACATCGTGCGGCGGCTGGAGCTGCTGCTGCCCCCGCGCGCGGAAATCGAGGACATGCTCCTTTCCCGCGCCGTGGCAGACGGCGACGACGACGGGCTGGTGCGCATCCTTCGCCTGCGCTCCCCCGGCGAGCTCTCCCGGCGCCGCGCCACCGACGTCGCGGAGCCGGTCGTGGAGCAGGTGGTGGACCTGCCGGCGCTCCTCAAGATGGCGGAGCGGTCGGAGAACCCGTCCGACGAAGAGCTGGAGCGGCTGTGCCGCGACCTGCTGGCGCTCTTCACCCTGCGGCTGGACGGGCAGACGCGCCTGGCGCTCACGCAGCCGCAGGCCGCCGGCGACCTGGAGGCGCACCCCACCGACCACCTGGGCGCCCTGTTCCGCGACGACGAGGCGCGCGCCCTGATCCGCGAGATCACCGCGGACGCCTTCGGGCTCTACTTCGTCATCGACCCCACGGAGGGAACGCTGCTGCGCGTGCGCATGGCCGACCGCGCGCCGATGGACGACGAGGAGGAGCAG
Organism: Longimicrobium sp.; assembly: GCA_036260235.1. GTDB lineage: Bacteria > Gemmatimonadota > Gemmatimonadetes > Longimicrobiales > Longimicrobiaceae > Longimicrobium. Next base: position 552 of record DATAAG010000124.1, on the reverse strand, counting down.
GCCGTCAGCGACCGCTCGCGCGCCTTCCACGGGCGGGCGACGGACATTGACCAGATGAGCGACGGCATCCGCGCCTTCACCGGCCTTACCGCGGCGGTGCTGAGCGCGGACTACCGCATCATGCTGGTGGACGAGCCGGAGGCGTTCCTGCATCCCCCGCTCACCCGCAAGCTGGGCAAGCGCCTCACGCAGCTGGCCGCGGAGCGCGGGGCCAACGTGCTGGCCGCCACGCACTCGCCGGAGTTCGTGATGGGGTGCATCACCAGCGGCCAGGCCGTCAACATCGTCCGGCTGACGTACCGCAAGGGGATCCCCGGCGCGCGGCTGCTGAGCGCCGACAAGCTGGAGACGATGATGCGCGACCCGCTGCTGCGCAGCACCGGCGTGCTGGGCGCGCTCTTTCACGAGGGCGCGGTGGTGTGCGAGGCGGACGCGGACCGCGTGTTCTACGCGGAGGTAAACGAGCGGCTGCTGGCGCACCGGTCGGGGGGGTCGGACGGCGTGGTCTTCCTGAACGCGCAGAACAAGCAGACGGTGCGGCGCATCATCCGC
>DATAAG010000123.1:0-11995 GCA_036260235.1 Longimicrobium sp. | reverse complement strand
GGCGGGGCTGCAGGCGTTTCTGGGGGCACGGTGGGGCTCTCACTGCGTCCGCGGGGGCCCTCTCCCCCGCCCGACCTTTCGCTCGTTCCTCGCGACGGCGGGCGACCCCTCCCCCAACCCCGGGGGCGGGGTGCTCTGGATGGTTGGGTGCGCTTTGGCGGGTGTGGGGTCTCCGCGAGCGCCCCCTCCCCGGCCCTCCCCGCAAACTGCGCGGGGGAGGGAGAACGGCACCAGGCCTCGCGCCGCGCAATGAAGTTCTCCCTTTTCTCCCGCGGAGCGGGGGAGAGGGGCCGGGGGAGAGGGGGCCGATGGCGGTCGGCAGGACGCTGGTCCCGGTGCACGAACCCGGCGCCCACCCCAACCTCCCCCAGGGGTTTTTGGGGGAGGTGGGCGAGGTTTACGAGCCCGGAGGGGGCGAGCGGGCGCAGTGAGATGCCTGTCGAAGCGCCTCTGCCGTTCTCCCCCTCTCCGCACGCAGTTTGTGCGGGGAGGGGGCCGGGGGGAGGGGCCAACACGAACGATCGGAGGAACGCAGATGCCCCACGGACGGCTGCGGTCGGTGGTCCACGCGCTGGTGCTGTCCACCACGCTCGCCGCGCCGGCGGCCGCCCAGGAGGAGCTGCGCGTCGCCTCGCCGGACGGGCGCAACGTGGTGGCGGTGGCGGTGCGCGAGGGCGGGCTGTACTACGGCGTGCAGCGCAACGGGGAGCACGTACTCACCCCGTCGCGCCTGGGCTTCGCCTTTCGCGGGGCCGACACGCTGCGCGACTCCCTGCGCATCACCGGCAGCAGCCGCAACGCGGTGGACCAGGCGTGGACGCAGCCCTGGGGCGAGGTGGCGCGCGTGCGTGACCACCACAACGAGCTGCGCGTGCAGGTGCAGGAGGCCCGCTCCCCCGGCCGCCGCTTCGAGGTCATCTTCCGCGCCTTCGACGACGGCGTGGCCTTTCGCTACGTCCTGGGCGAGGGGATCGGCGACTTCCAGATGGAGGAGGAGTTGACGGAGTTCGCCCTGGCCGACAACGCGCGGGCCTGGTGGATCCCGTCCAACCGGCCCGAGCCGGACCGGCAGGAGATCCTCTACTCCTCCTCCCCCGTGAGCCGGCTGGACAGCGTCCACACGCCGCTGACGCTGCAGATGACGAACGGGACCCAGGTCGTCATCCACGAGGCGGAACTGGTGGACTACGCGGGGATGTACCTGGCGAGGACGAACAACCGCACCCTGCGCTCCACCCTGGCGCGCTGGGCGGACGGGGTGGCGGTGCGCGGCCGCGCGCCCTTCGTCACCCCCTGGCGCACCATCCAGCTGGCGGACCGGGTGGAGGAGCTGGCGCCCTCGCTGCTCACCCTCAAGCTCAACCCCCCCAGCCGCATCGCCGACACCCGCTGGATCACGCCGATGAAGTACAACGGCATCTGGTGGGGGATGCACATCAACGTGCAGACGTGGGGACAGGGCCCCCAGCACGGCGCCACGACGGCCAACGCAAAGCGCTACCTGGACTTCGCGGCGGCCAACGGGCTGGGCGGCACCCTGGTGGAGGGATGGAACCTCGGGTGGGACACGGACTGGTTCAACACCATGAAGGCCGATTTCTCCTTCACGCAGGCGTACCCCGACTTCGACCTGCCGGAGGTGGCCCGGTACGCGCGCAGCAAGGGTTTGACGCTCATCGGGCACCACGAGACGGCCACGATGATCGACAACTACGAGCGCCAGCTGGATTCGGCGATGGCGCTGTACGAGCGCGTGGGCGTCCGCGCGGTGAAGACGGGCTACGTGGGGGACAGGACCGAGCACGGGCACGCGCACCAGTCGCAGTTCATGGTGCGCCACCACCGGCGGGTGATCGAGACGGCGGCGCGGCACGGGATCATGGTCAACGTGCACGAGCCCATCAAGGACACCGGCGAGCGGCGCACCTGGCCCAACATCCTGTCGCGCGAGGGGGCGCGGGGGATGGAGTACAATGCGTGGGGCGGGGAAGGGGGCAATCCGCCGGAGCACGAGACCATCCTCTTCTTCACCCGCATGCTGTCGGGGCCGATGGACTTCACCCCCGGCATCTTCGACATCCTCATCCAGCGCCCCACCGGCACGCCGCGGCGGCCGGAGGAGGCGCGTCCGCGCACCACGCTCGCGAAGCAGCTGGCCCTGTACGTGGTCCTCTACTCCCCGCTGCAGATGGCGGCGGACCTGCCGGAGAACTACGAGGGGCAGCCCGCCTTCCAGTTCATCCGCGACGTGGCGGTGGACTGGGACACCACGATCGTCGTCGACGGGGAGATCGGCGACCACGTGATCGTGGCGCGCAAGACGAAGGGCAAGGACGAGTGGTTCCTCGGGGCGATCACGGACGAGGAGGCGCGCGCGTTCGACGTGCCGCTCGGCTTCCTTCCCGCCGGGCGGCGCTACGTGGCGGAGATCTACGCGGACGGCCCCGGCGCGGACTGGCGCGACAACCCGCTCCCGGTCGCCATCCGCCAGCAGCCGGTGGACGCATCGACGACGCTGCGGATCGAGATGGTCCCCGGCGGCGGCCAGGCTGTCCGCATCCGTCCCGCGCGGTGAGGCGATGGCGCACGTGATCCGCGGCAGAGGTGCCGCGTCTCGTCCGGGAGCGAATGAATTCGCCGCTGGAACGTGGCAAAGTCCGCCTGCGCGGACTGCGTGGCGGAAGGGTTCGCGATGACAGCCATCCTTCGCCACGCGCGGAGCACGGTCGTTACCGCGTCGGGCGCGCTGGCGCTGCTGTCCGCCGCGCCCGCCGGCGCGCAGCTGACGGTGCGGCTGAGCGTGCCGGAGGGGACGCCGCCGGACGCGGTGGTCTACGTGGCGGGCACCTTCAACGGGTGGAATCCCGCCCATCCCGCGTGGCGGCTGACGGCGGTGGGGCCGGGGGAGTACGCGCTCACCCTGCCGGAGGAGGTGCGCGGGCCCGTCGAGTTCAAGTTCACCCTGGGCTCGTGGGACCGGGTGGAGGCGGACGCCGCGGGCGCGGACGTCCCCAACCGCCGCTTCACCGTGCCCGACGCCGGCCCGGCGACGTACACCGGCACCGTGACGGCGTGGCGCGACGGCAGCCCCCGCCCGGCGCGCGCCTCCACCGCCCGGCGGTCGGTCTCCGTGCTGGACACGGCGTTCGCCATCCCGCAGCTGGGGCGCACGCGGCGAGTGTGGATCTACCTGCCGCCGGACTACGCCACGTCGGACAGGACGTACCCCGTGCTGTACATGCACGACGGGCAGAACGTCTTCGACGAGGCCACCAGCTTCGCGGGTGAGTGGGGGGTGGACGAGGCGCTGGACTCGCTGCACGCCGCTGGCGACCCCGGCGCCATCGTCGTCGCGGTGGACAACGGCCAGCAGCGGCGGCTGGACGAGTACTCGCCGTGGCGGAACGCCCGTTACGGCGGCGGCGAGGGGGACGCGTACGTCGACTTCCTGGCGAACACGCTCAAGCCGTACGTCGACCGGAACTACCGCACCCGGCCGGACCGGATGAGCACGGGCATCGCCGGCTCCAGCATGGGCGGGCTGATCTCGCTCTACGCGGCGCTCAGGCATCCGGACGTCTTCGGCCGGGCGGGGGTGTTTTCGCCGGCGTTCTGGTTCGCGGCGGATTCCATGTTCGCCTACGCGCGCTCGGCGGATGCGCCGCTGCCGGGAACGCGCTTCTACTTCGTCACCGGGGCGCGGGAGGGGGAGCGGCCGGAGGTGTACGTGCGCGACCACGAGCGGATGGTGGAGACCCTCCACGCCGCCGGCTTCCGGCGCGGGGAGCAGGTGCAGGCGTTCGTCCGCGAGGACGGCACGCACTCGGAGGGGTTCTGGCGGCGCGAGTTTCCCGCTGCCTACCGCTGGCTGTTCGCGGACGACGATCCGTGCGCCGCGCCGGACGGTCCGCGGCGCTGACGGGCATCAATCATCCACGTGCACCGCATCGATCGCATGGCCACACCCGGAGCCACGCCGCTGCGCCGCATCCTTGCCGCCGCGCTGGGCGCCGCGCTGCTCGGGAGCCCGGCCGCCGCGCAGCTCACCGTCGCGGGGCGGGATTCCGGTGTCGCGGCGCGGCGTCCGTCCACCGCGGGGCCCACGGTGTCGCTGCTGGACACGGCGTTCCCCATGCCGCAGCTGGGGCGCACGCGGCGGGTGTGGATCTACCTGCCGCCGGACTACGCCACCTCGGACAGGGCCTACCCGGTGCTGTACATGCACGACGGGCGGAACATGTTCGACGATTCCACCAGCGACCCCGCCGAGTGGCGCGTGGACGAGGCGCTGGACTCGCTGCACGCCGCGGGCGACCGGGGCGCCATCGTGGTGGCGGTGGACAACGCGCCGTGGCGGCGCATCTACGAGTACTCGCCGTGGTGGAGCCGGCAGGTCCATCAGGGGGGCCAGGGGGACGCCTACGTCGACTTCCTGGCGCAGACGCTCAAGCCCTGGATGGACCAGCGCTTCCGCACCTGTCCCGGGCCCGGGGGCACGGGGATCATGGGCAGCAGCATGGGCGGGCTGATCTCGCTCTACGCCGCGCTCAAGTACCCGCACGTCTTCGGCCGGGCGGGGGTGTTCTCCCCGTCGCTCTGGGTCAGCGACTCGGTGTTCTCCATGGCGCGGCGCGCGAACCCCGCGGTGCGCCCGCGCCTGTACTTCGTGAGCGGCGGCCGGGAGTCGCAGCGCCTGATCGTGAGAAACCAGCAGCGGATGATCGACACGCTGGCTGCGGCCGGCTGGCGGGTGGGAACGGACCTCCACGCCTCGCTGCCGGAGGACGGGAGGCACGCCGAGTGGTTCTGGCGCCGCGAGTTCCCCGCCGCTTACCGCTGGCTCTTCGCGGACGGCGATCCGTGCGCCGCGCCGGCCGGTCCGCGGCGCTGACCCCACGTCCATCCCACCCAGGCCGACCAGACCCATGACCGGACCCGGAGCCACGCCGATGCGCCCGCTCGCGCTCGCCTCGCTGGGCGCCGCGCTGCTCGCGGGCGTCCCCGCCGCCGCGCAGCGGCAGGCGGAATGGACGCGCGGCGCCACCTGCTACGAGGTCTTCGTCCGCTCCTTCCAGGACAGCGACGGCGACGGCGTGGGCGACCTGAACGGGCTGATCCAGCGGCTGGACCACGTCAACGACGGCGACCCGGACTCCACGGACGACCTGGGCGCGAGCTGCATCTGGCTGATGCCGATCACGGAGTCGCCCAGCTACCACGGCTACGACGTGGTGGACTACTACGCCGTGGACCGCGAGTACGGGACGAACGACGACTTCAGGCGGCTGGTGCGCGAGGCGCACCGGCGCGGCATCCACGTCCTCGTCGACATGGTGCTGAACCACAGCAGCAGCGAGCACCCGTGGTTCCTGGAGGCCGCGCGCGACCCCGCGTCGCCGCGGCGCGGCTGGTACCTGTTCCTGCCGGAGCACCCCGGCGTCCGCAACAAGTGGGGCGGAGACAACTGGCACAGATCGCCGTACCGGGACGAGTACTACTTCGGGCTGTTCTGGCACGGGATGCCGGACCTGAACGTGGAGAACCCCGAGGTGGTGGCGGAGACGGAGCGGATCGCCACCTTCTGGCTGACCGAGATGGGGGTGGACGGATTCCGCCTGGACGCCATCCGCCACCTGGTGGAGGGCGGGCGCGGCGCCGAGGTGGAGCACCTGCCGGGGACGCACGTCTTCCTTCGCGAGTACGCGCGGCACGTCGCGAGCGTGAAGCCGGACGCGTACACGGTGGGCGAGGTGTGGGACAGCATCGGCGCCATCATGCCGTACTACCCGGACCAGCTCACCAGCCACTTCATGTTCGAGCTGTCTGACGACGTGCTGGCGGCGGCGCGGACGGGCTCGGCGGCCAACCTGTACCGCGGATACCTGCGGCTGCAGCGGGAGGGACTGCCGCCCTACCGCTACTCGCCGTTCCTGCGCAACCACGACCAGTCGCGGACGATGACGGTGCTGGAGGGCGACGAGCGCAGGGCGAAGCTGGCCGCGGCGCTGCTGCTGACGCTCCCCGGCCTGCCCTTCATCTACTACGGCGAGGAGATCGGCATCGCGGGCGACAAGCCGGACGAGAACATCCGCACGCCCATGCACTGGACCTCCGGCGCGGGTGCGGGCTTCACCACCGGCACCCCGTGGCGCGCCCCGCAGGCGGACTGGGCCACGCGCAACGTCGCCGCGCAGGACGGCGACCCCAACAGCCTGCTGGGCTGGCACCGCCGGCTGATCCACCTGCGCAAGCAGAACTCCGCGCTGGCCGAAGGGGAGCTGGTTCCGCTCACCGCCACCAGCGACGCGGTAGCCGCCTTCGTGCGCCGCGACGGCGAAAATGCGGTGCTGGTGGTGGCCAACCTGGGCGCCACGCCGCTCTCCGGCGTGGCCCTGCTCTCTGCGTGGGGCGCGCTGCCGATGGGCGACTACGCGCCGCGGAGCCTGTTCGGCGGGGAGGACGGCGCGCCGCTGACCGTGCGCGCGGACGGCCGCGTGCAGGACTACGTGCCGCTGCGCACGCTGGCGCCGATGTCGTTCCACGTGCTGGACCTGTCGTCGCCGTGTCCGTGACGGGGGACTCGCGCCGGTGGAGGCGGGCTTTGTGCCGGTGAAGGCCGCCTCGTGCCGGTGAGGGCCGGCCCCGCGCCCAGCGATTGAAATCGCCGCAACGACTACGCGCTGTCCGCCTTCGCGGACACGGCACGGGCGGGTTCGTGGCGCGCGGCGGCGCACCAGGTTCGGACGGTAGATTCCCCGGTCGGGTGCGAGGGGTTCGCGCGAGGGGATGGTCTGGTGCGGCGCCTCCCTCGCAACGACGGTTTGGAGCACCGCACGCGGTTCTCCCCTCTCCTGCGCAGCTTTGCGGGAGAGGGGCCGGGGGTGAGGGGGCCGCGCGACGCCGTTCGCAGGTGCAGGCTGTAACCTGTAACCTGTAACCTGTAACCTGTACCCTCGCCACCGCAGGCTATTCCCTATTCCCTATCCCCTGAGATGATCCAGAGACGACCGCGCCTGAGCTTCCGCGAGATGTTCAACATGAGCTTCGGCTTTCTCGGCATCCAGTTCGGCTGGGGGCTGCAGCTCGCGAACATGTCGGCCATCTACGAGCGGCTGGGCGCGCGCCCGGACGAGGTGCCGATCCTCTGGCTGGCGGCGCCGATGACGGGCCTGCTGGTGCAGCCCATCGTGGGCGCGCTCAGCGACCGCACCTGGGGGCCGCTGGGGCGCCGCCGCCCGTACTTCCTCGTCGGCGCCATCCTGGCCAGCATCGCCCTCTTCTTCATGCCCACCTCCAGCGCGCTCTGGATGGCGGCGAGCCTGCTGTGGATCCTGGACGCCTCCATCAACATCAGCATGGAGCCGTTCCGCGCCTTCGTGGCCGACAAGCTGGACGCCAGCCAGCGCACCGCCGGCTTCGTGATGCAGTCGTTCTTCATCGGCGTGGGCGCCAGCCTGGCCAACGCGCTGCCGTACCTGTTCCGCGCCATGGGCGTGGAGGGGAGCACCCCCAGCGGCATTCCCCTCACGGTGAAGTACAGCTTCCAGGTGGGCGCCGTGGTGTTCTTCCTGGCGGTGCTGTGGACGGTGCTCACCACCACCGAGCACCCGCCGGAGGACATGGAGGCCTTCGAGCGGGCGCGGCGCGAGCGGATGGGCGTGAGCGGGCTGTTCGCGGAGATCGGCGCTGCGATCCGCGAGATGCCCCGGACGATGAAGCAGCTGGCCGTGGTGCAGTTCTTCACCTGGCTGGGGCTGTTCTGCATGTGGATGTTCTACGTCCCCACGGTGGCGCGGCACGTGTTCGGCGCCACGGACCCGGCCTCGGAGGTGTACGCGCGCGGCGCGGAGTGGGGCGGGCTGAGCATGGCGTTCTACAGCATCACCTGCTTCGCCGTGGCGTTCGCCCTGCCCCGGGTGGCGGCGGCCACCAGCCGCAAGATGACGCACGCCATCGCCCTGCTCTGCGGCGCCGCCGGGCTGCTGGCCGTGTACCTGATCCAGGACCAGTACCTGCTGCTGCTGACCATGGTGGGCGTCGGGATCGCGTGGGCCTCCATCCTGTCGATGCCGTTCGCCATCCTGGCCGGGGCCCTGCCGCCGCACCGCATGGGCGTGTACATGGGCGTGTTCAACTTCTTCATCGTCATTCCCGAGATCCTGGCGGCGCTGTTCTTCGGCGACATCATCCGCGGCGCGTTCGGCGCCGACAATCCCAACGCGTCGCTGTACATGGTGATGATCGGCGGCGTGTCGATGCTGGTCGCCGCGGCGATGGTGATGATCGTGGACGACCGGGGCGACCGCGACGTGGACGAGGCGGCGGTGATCGACGCGGACGAGCACGAGCTGCTGACGGTGCAGGGCTCCGTGCAGCCCGTCCCCAGCACGGGCCTGATCGACGAGGAACCGGACGGCCGCAGGAGTTGAGAACGGCACGTGTCACGCAGAGCAGCAGAGGAGCGGAGGGTCTTCGTTCCTCTGCTGCTCTGCTTCTTTGCGTGAGGCCTGCAGTCGGCGAGGTTGTTTCCTGATGCCCTCCCTCTCCGAGTACGTCGCTGATCCAGCTGCGGTAGCGTTTCTCCTTCAGGGGATTGTGAAGTTCACGCCGATACCGGAGTTGAACGATCCCTCCGAACTCGGACTCGTACCTCACCATGCTGGGGCTGGTGTAGCGCGGGCGGACTACCGCGAACATCAAATTCATTGACATCCTGGTGGCGGTGCGGGTATGCTATGACCGGATGACAAATCGTTTGAAGACATAATAATATCTATTGGAGCCACTGGCAGCAGGCCCTCCTTACGCGGGCCGATCGGCTGCATCCACCCGCACGGCCCCAGCTTCCGTCACCGCTGCGGCCAAGCCGCACGTGGACGTGATTCGCTCCGGCCACCCGGGCGCGAGCCCGGAGCGGGGAAAGGCGCCGCGACGAACGGTTCCAGGGCGGCGCGTCCGGCGAGATGCCTGCGACGCGCGTGTTTCCGGTCTTTCTTCCCCGACTCCGGAGGGATCCATGAGAAGACCACGCCTGCATCTGCTTGCCCCGGCCGCCGTTCTGCTGGCCGGCGCATGCGCCGACCTCCCCACGGGGGTCGAGGTGCCGGACACCCGCCCTGGCGCGCTCACCTTCGCCTATCACTGCAGCGCCGACGTGCACGCGGGCTGGGTGGATTGTGACGAGCCGGTCCCGCTTCCCGGCGGCGTGGCGGCCGACCTGCGCCTGGGTGGCGCGCACGTGTCGCTGACGGGGAGCAACGCGAGCTACAACTCGACCACCGAGGAGTACACAATCGACATGACGCTGACGAACAACATCGGGCAGGCGATCGGTACCACGGACGGCTATTCCGCCGACGCGAACGGAATTCGTCCCTTCTTCCACTCGGGCCCCACGGTCACGGCCGGAAGCGGCACCGTCCAGGTGGTGCCGGATGGGGTGGGCACGTTCACCAGCGCGAACCAGCCATACTACCAGTACAACGACGTAGTCGAGCCCGGGAACCCATCGTCGGCGAAGACCTGGACGTTCCTGGTGCCAACCACCGTGCAGAGCTTCAGCTTCACCATCTTCGTCTCGGCGCCGGTGCAGTATCCCGCTGGGTGGATCACCGTTACGCTGGACCCCGACACGATCCCTGGGGGCGGAAACCAGGCGATCGCGACCGCCGTGGTCAAGTCGGCCGTGGGCGCGGTGATCACCACGGGCACCGTCTACTGGAGCAGCGACGATCCCGCGGTCGCCACCGTCAGCGACATCGATCCGCGGAACGCGGAGGTCTACGGCTATGACCCCGGCTCCGCGACCATCACCGCCAGCCACGACGACGTCCGGTTCGGATCGGCGGTGCTCGAGGTCAACTGAGTCCCGACCCGCACGGCCGCGGTGGGTCTGACAACTCGCGCGAGGTCCGCCAGCCCCGCTCCGGGCTCCGGCGGCGGTGATCGAGGCGGACGAGCAGGAGCCGTTCGGAATCCAGACCTCCGCGCCGCCCGTCCCCAGCACCGGCCTCGTCGACGAGAAGCCGAAGGACCGCGCGAGCTGCGGCGCGCGGCGAGGAGAGCGTCTCACGCGGAAAAACGGAGCAACGGAGGGGGTCGCACCCGCCCCTCCGTTGCTTCGTTTCTCCGTGTGAGCAAATGCTTTTCGCGGATCCGGCCCGGAGCCGGGTCCGAGCGCCGGACGGCGGTGTCCGGAATTTGCCTGCGGCCGGGGATGCGGTCACCTTTCCCCTTCTCCCGCCCCTTTCGCGCGAGATGATCGTCTTCGCCGGCCCGGGATTCCGGATCACGCGCAGGTGGCGCGGCGCGGTCGCGTCCGTCGCGGTGCTCGCGGCGGCGGGGGGATGCGCGCCGCCCGCACCGTCGATCGCCTCGCCAGCCGAGGCGGCGTGGTATGACCCCGCGCGCGACCTGGGGGCGCTCTTTCACGACGTGCAGACGGCGGGGGTGTTCGCGGACTCCAAGACGTTCGTGGATGCGCGCCCGCTCGCCGCGCCGGCGGAGATCGCTGCGCGGTACCGGGCGGAGCGGCGGGGGCGGGGGTTCGGCCTGCGCGCGTTCGTGGAGCGCAACTTCGAGCTGCCGCGCCCCGCGGGCGAGGGCTTTCGCACCGATCCGTCGCGGTCGATGGAGGAGCACGTCCGCGCGCTCTGGCCCGCCCTCACCCGCCCGCCGGATGTCCGCGACCCGCGCTCGTCACTCATCCCCCTGCCGAATGCGTACGTGGTCCCTGGCGGGCGCTTTCGCGAGGTCTACTACTGGGACTCGTACTTCACCATGCTGGGGCTGGTGGAGAGCGGGCGGACGGACCTCGCGCGCAGCATGCTGGACAACTTCGCGCACCTGGTGCGCACCATCGGCCACGTCCCCAACGGCAACCGCACCTACTACCTGGGCCGCAGCCAGCCGCCGTACCTCGCGGCGATGGTGGGGCTGTACGCGGCTGCCACGGACACGGCGCAGGCGCTGCGCTGGCTGGACGCGCTGGAGGCGGAGCACGCCTTCTGGATGGACGGCGCGGACCGGCTCGCGCCCGGCCAGGCGCGCCGCCGGGTGGTGCGCCTGCGCGACGGGTCGATTCTCAACCGCTACTGGGACGACCTGCCGCGGCCGCGCCCCGAGTCGTACCGCGAGGACCGGGCGCTGGGGGAGACGCTGCCGGAGCCGCACCGCACGGCGTTCTACCGCAACGTGCGCGCGGCGGCGGAAAGCGGTTGGGATTTCAGCAGCCGCTGGATGCGGGACCCCGCCGACCTGCGCTCGCTGGAGACCACGGAGCTGGTGCCGGTGGACCTGAACAGCCTGCTCTACCACGCGGAGCGGACCATCGCCGCCCTGCGCGCCTTCCGCGGGCAGCCGGGGGACGGGGAGGCGGCGGCGCGCTTCGCCCGGGCGGCGGAGGAGCGGCGCCGCGCCCTGCTGGCGGCCGCGTGGGACGCGGAGGAGGGCTTCTTCTTCGACGTGCGCTGGCGGCGCGGCGAGCGGGTGGCGGACCGGCCCACGCTGGCCGCCGCGGCGCCGCTCTACTTCGGGCTCGCGACGCCGGAGCAGGGGCGGGCGGTGGCCGCGCGGCTGCAGCGCGACTTCCTGCGTCCCGGCGGCTTCGTGACCACGACCATCGCCAGCGGGCAGCAGTGGGACGCGCCGAACGGGTGGCCGCCGCTGCAGTGGCTGGCCATCCAGGGGGTGCGCCGCTACGGCCACGGGGCGCTGGCGGACACGGCGCGGGCGCGCTGGCTGGCGCTGAACCGGCGCACGTACGCGGCGACGGGCAGGATGACGGAGAAGTACGACGTGGTGGACCCCGCCCGCGAGGCCGGCGGCGGCGAGTATCCCACGCAGGACGGCTTCGGCTGGACCAACGGCGTCGCCCTCGCCCTCGCCGCCCAGGAGCGCCGCCAGGCCCTCGCTCCACCGCTGCGCCGGCATTCGTGGCCCGCCGGGCGTACGCTCCCTTCCCGGTCATTGCCCTGGACGATCAGCCCCGGCGGGC
>DATAAG010000122.1:0-4654 GCA_036260235.1 Longimicrobium sp. | reverse complement strand
CTTCGCGCGGACCCCCTCACCCCCGGACCTGCCCGACCACCCCTCCCCCGAAGTTGGGGGAGGGGTCGCCGCCGAGCCGCGAGGAACGAGCGGCGCAGGTCGGCGGGGGAGAGGGCCTCCCGCGGACGCAGTGAGACCCCTGCCGCCCTCCTTCCCCACGCGGTTCGCAGCGGAGGCCGGGGAGGGGCGCCTGGCCTTCACGCAAAAACCAGCCTCGCGTGACGAACCTGCCCGACCACCCCTCCCCCGGGGTTGGGGGAGGGGTCGCCGCCGAGCCGCGAGGAACGAGCGGCGCAGGCGGCGGGGGAGAGGGCCTCCCGTCGCGCAGCGGCGGGAATGAGCCCCCTCCGGCTTTCCTCCCCGCGCTACCGACCCTCCGGGTTCCGCTCCGGCTCGCGGTCCTCGGGCTCGGGCTCGGGCTCGGGCGGGGGCTCCTCCTCCACCGGCTCCTCCACGGCGGCGGAGTCCACGACGACCGCGGCGGAGTCCACGGGCGGGGGCGGCGGGCTGGGGTCCGCGCCCGCGAGGGTCACCCGCACGCCGTACCCCATCCGCAGGCTGTCCCCCGCCGACGGCGACTGCGCCACGATCGTCCCCACCGGCTCCAGCGAGGCCGGATCGTAGCTCAGCCGCCCCAGCGCCAGCCCCACCGCGCCCAGCCGCGCCTTCGCGTTCTCCGCGTCCAGCCCCACCACGCCGGGCACCACCACCTTCGGGGGACCGGCGCTGATCATCATCTCCACGACGCCGCCGACGGCGGCGGGCTTCCCCACCTCCGGACGCAGCCCCAGGATGGTCCCCTCCTCGCGCCGGTCCTGCACGTGGCGCAGCGCCACGCGAAAGCCGTATCGCTGCAGCAGGCCGACCGCCTCCGTGCGCGAGAGCCCCTGGATCGACGGGACGTTGCGCATCTCCGGCCCCAGGCTCAGCACGATGCGCACCGTTGAGCCGCGCGGCACCTCCTCGCCCGGCAGCGGCACCTGCATCAGCACGCGGCCGCGGCGCACCCGCGGGTTGGGGATCGGCTCGCCGCGCACCAGGCGCAGCCCCAGCCGCTCCACCGCACGCTCCGCCGAGGCGCGGGTGCGGCCGGTCAGGTCCGGCACCGTCACGATCGGCGAGCGGCCGAAGCCGGGGAAGAAGAGCAGGGTGATGACCAGGTACCCCAGCACGAAGCAGGAGAACCCGGCAATCAGCACCCACTTGAGCAGCCGCCGCTCGTCGAAGTAGCGCCGCACGCGGCCGGGGAGCTCGCGGTGCCACTGCGGGCCCGGCGGCTGAAAGCGGCGCACGGGCGGCTTCACGCCGCCCTCCGCAGCCGCGCCGCGAACGCCCCGTCCACCCCCTGCCGCTGGGGAAGGACGCACAGCCGGCCCTCGCCATCCAGCAGCGATCCATCCACGGCGCCGGCGGGCGGCTCCATCCTCCATCCCGGCCGCTCCGCCAGGAACGACTCCACGCGCACCTCGTTCTCCTCCCGCTCCAGCGAACAGGTGGAATACACCAGCAGACCGCCCGGGCGCACCAGCTGCGCCGCGGCGGCCAGCAGTTCGTCCTGCAGCGCCGCGAGCGCGCCCAGGTCCTCCGGCGACACCCGCCAGCGCCCGTCCGGGTGCCGGCGAAAGGTCCCCGTTCCCGTGCACGGCGCGTCCAGCAGCACCGCGTCCACTTCGCGGAAGGGGGGACGCCGCCCGTCCGCCGCCACGCCGCCCACGCGGCCGCCCCACCCCACGCGCGCGGCGTTCTCCATCACCCGCCGCATCCGCCGCGCCGAAAGGTCCGCCGCGACGACCCGCCCGGCGCGCTCCGCCAGCCCCAGCGCCTTGCCGCCGGGCGCCGCGCAGAGGTCGATCACCCGCGCGCCCCGCGGCACGTCCGCGTAGCGCACCACCAGCGCCGCCGCGGGGTCCTGCACCACGGCGGGAACGGCGGCCAGCGCCTGCGCGGCGGTGGCGGGGGGGAGCACCCGCAGCGACTCCGGGGCGAAGTCCACCGGCTCGGAGGCGATCTCCGCCTCGCCCAGCCGCGCCCGCGCCTCGTCCACGGAGATGCCGAGGGGGCGCAGGTACAGCTCGGGGCGCAGGTTGTCCGCCTCCACCAGCGCCCGGGCGTCGTCCGCGCCCCAGCGGGCGATCCACCGCTCCACCAGCCAGCGCGGGTGCGAGCCCCACGTCTCCAGGTGCGCGGCGGGGTCGCGTTCGAAGTCCGGAAAGCGGAACTGCGGGCGGCGCTGCATGTTCTGCAGGACGCCGTTCACCAGCCCGGCCGCGCGGGGCACGCCCGCCATCCGCACCAGCTCCACCGACTGCGACACGGCCGCGTACGGCGGCACGCTTCCCATCTCCAGCAGCTGGTACGCGCCCAGCCGCAGCACGTCCAGCACCTCGGGGTCCAGCGACTGGATGCCGTCGCGCGCGAAGCCGTTCAGGACGTGGTCGATGCGGCCGCGCAGGCGAAAGGTGCCGTAGACCAGCTCCTGCGTCCACGCGCGGTCGCGCGGCTCCATCCCCTCGGTGGCCAGGTCGAGCGCGCGGTCGCCCAGCTCGCCCTCGCGAAAGCGGGCCAGCGCCTCCAGCGCCGCCTGCCGCGTGACCGTGGGGGTGGGGGGCATTCAGTGCGTGAGTGCGTGAGTGCGTGAGTGCGTGAGTGGTCCGGGCGCCGGGATCGCGGCGGTTCCACGGGCTCGTTGCCGGCCGCGGGGGGCCCCTCCCCCCGGCCCCCTCCCCGCTCGTTCCTCGCGGAGAGGGGGAGAACTGCGACTGGGAACGGCATCGCGTTCCGCGCGGACCCCTCACCCCCAACCCCTCTCACGCAAACTGCGCGGGAGAGGGGAGAGCCGTTCTCCCTCCCCCACGCAGTTTGTGGGGGAAGGTTGGGGAGGGGGGCGGCATGCGTAGGCGCAGGACCATCCACCATGACGGAAGCCCGCGGGGTGTACACCCTCTCCCGCGCAGTTTGCGGGAGAGGGTGGCGAGCCCAGGCGAGCCGGGTGAGGGCCCCGGGTGAGGGCCCCCGGTGAGGGCGCCTACCCCTCCGCGCCGAACCTGTCCCCCACGGCGACGCCGCGGCCGCGCACCCACTCGCCGGCGGGCATGCGGCGCTTGCCGGGAGCCTGTACCTCACGGACGCGCACCGCACCCATCCCGCACGCCACCAGCACCCCCTCCTCGCCCGCCTGGATCACCTCGCCGGGAAAGCCGCCCATCTCGTTCACCACCTGCGGGCGGAAGAGCTTCACCGGGCCGCGGTCGCCCAGCGGGCTCCAGGCGCCGGGAACGTCGTCCATCCCGCGCATCCACAGCGCCACCTCGTCCGCGGGGAGCGGCCAGTTCACGCGCGCGGTCCCGCGGTCCACCTTGGGCGCGTAGGTGGCGCGCGAGTGGTCCTGCGGCGTCTCCTCCACCTCGCCGCCCTCCATCAGCGCCAGCACCTCCACCAGCGCCTCCGCCCCGATCTCCGCCAGCCGCGTCCCCAGCTCCGCCGCGGATTCCTCCGGCTCGATCGGCTCCTCCACCCGCATCAGCATGGGGCCGGTGTCCATGCCGGCGTCCATGCGCATGATGGTGACGCCGCTGCTGGCGTAGCCGCGCACGATGGCCCACTGGATGGGCGCGGCGCCGCGCAGGTCCGGCAGCAGCGAGGCGTGGATGTTCACCGAGCCCAGCCGCGGCACCGCCAGCACCTCCGGCCGCAGGATCTGCCCGAAGGCCACCACCACGGAGATGTCCGGCTGCAGCGCGCGGAGCTGCGCGATGAACTCCTCGCCGCGCGCGCGCTCCGGCTGCAGGACGGGAATCCCCTCCTCCAGCGCCTCCTGCTTGATGGGCGACATGGCCACGGCGCGGCCGCGCCCCGCGGGGCGGTCCGGCTGGGTGACCACGCCGACGACGACGTGGCCCTCCTCGGCCAGGGAGCGCAGCGCGGGGAGCGCGAACGCGGGCGTGCCCCAGAACAGGACCCTCACGCGCGCCTCACTTTGCCGCCAGCTTGCGGTACTTCTTGAGGATCATGTTGCGCTTGATGGGCGAAAGGCGGTCGATGAACAGGATCCCGTCCAGGTGGTCGATCTCGTGCTGAAGGCAGCGCGCCAGCATCCCCTCCGCCTGGATGCGCACCGGCTGCCCCCTGGCGTCCCGCGCCTCCACCACGCAGGTCGCCGGCCGCTCCACCGTAGCGGCCACGCCGGGGATGCTCAGGCACCCCTCCTCCACCCGCTCCCTGGCGCTCCCGGTCTCGGAGACGACGGGGTCGAGGAGCGCCATCGGCTCCGTCCCCTCCTCCTTGACGTCCACCACGATGAGCCGCTGGGAGAGACCCACCTGCGGCGCCGCCAGGCCGATGCCTTTGGCGTCGTACATGGTCTCGAACATGTCGGCGACCAGGCGGTCCAGCTCCGGCCCGGGGTCGGGCACCGCCTCCGCCTTGCGGCGCAGCACCTCGGCGCCCAGCGTCTCGATCTTCAGGACCGACATCAGCCCTGCTTCGGCTGGGAAGCGTCCACGCGGCGGGTGACGCGCGCGCGCTCCACGACGACGGTGCTGTTGCCGGTGCGCAGCTCCTCCGCCGACGCGATGCCTTCGAACTTCGCGGTTACGTTGCCGGAGCTGTCGACCACGAAGACGTATGGCTCTGTCGGCAGCCCCCATTGCTCTGT
>DATAAG010000121.1:0-1953 GCA_036260235.1 Longimicrobium sp. | reverse complement strand
GCGCGAGGACACGGCGGGGGACCGGCGGCTGGTGGCGTACGTGGCCGGCGAGGTGGCGGCGGATGAGGTGCGTGAGCACCTGCGGGGGCGGCTCCCGGAGCACATGCTCCCCGGCGCGATCGTCCGCCTGGACGCGCTCCCCCTGACCGCGAACGGCAAGCTGGACCGCAAGGCATTGCCGGCGCCGGAGCTCGCGTCGGCGGAGGGCCGGTACGTGGCGCCGCGGACGCCGGTGGAGGAGGTGCTGGCGGGGATCTGGGCGGAGGTGCTGCGCCTGGAGCGCGTGGGTGTGGAGGAAAGCTTCTTCGAGCTGGGCGGGCACTCGCTCCTGGCCACGCGGGTGGTGTCGCGGGTCCGCGAGCTGTTCGGGGTGGAGCTGCCGCTGCGGGCGCTCTTCGAGGGACCCACGGTGGCGGAGCTGGCCAGGCGGGTGGAGGAGATGCGCCGCGCGGGGCTGCCGGTGCTGCCACCGGTGGTGCCGGTGGAGCGCACGGGGGCGCTGCCGCTGTCGTTCGCGCAGGAGCGGCTGTGGTTCATCGACCGGCTGGAGCCGGGAAGCGCCGTCTACAACATCCCCGTGGCATGGCGCCTGGCGGGCGCGCTGGACCAGGCCGCGCTGGAGCGGAGCTTGAGCGAAATCGTCCGGCGTCACGAGGCGCTGCGGACGACCTTCGCGGAGGCGGACGCCTCGCCGGTGCAGGTGATCGCGCCCTTCGGCGCGTTCGCGCTCCCGGTGGAGGACCTCTCCGGTCTCGGCGAGGCGGAGCGGGAGGCGCAGGTGAAGCGGCGCGCGACCGAGGAGGCGCGGCGGCCGTTCGACCTCTCAGCGGGCCCGCTCTTCCGTGCGGCGCTGCTGCGGCTGGGCGAGGAAGACCACGTGCTGCTGCTCTCGATGCACCACATCGTCAGCGACGGGTGGAGCATGGGGGTGCTCTTCCGCGAGCTGTCGGCGCTGTACGAGGCGTACCGCGAGGGGCGTGAGTCGCCGCTGCGGGAGCTGGGGGTGCAGTACGCCGACTACGCGGTGTGGCAGCGCGAGCAGCTGGAGGGCGAGGCCCTGGATCGGCAGCTGGCGTACTGGCGGGAGCGCCTGGCGGGCGCGCCGGAGCTGCTGGAGCTGCCCGCGGACCGTCCCCGGCCGCCGGTGCAGACGTACCGGGGCGCGACGGTTCCGGTGGAGCTCTCCCCCGAGCTGCTGGAGCGGTTGCAGGCACTGGGGCGGAGCGAGGGCGCGACGCTGTACATGGTGCTGCTGGGCGCCTTCCAGGTGCTGCTGTCGAAGTACAGCGGGAGCGAGGACATCGTCGTGGGCAGCCCCATCGCGGGGCGCACGCGCGGGGAGGTCGAGGAGCTGATCGGCTTCTTCGTCAACACGCTGGTGCTGCGCACCGACCTCGGTGGAGACCCGAGCTTCCGCCAGGTGCTGGGGCGGGCGCGGGAGGCGACGCTGGGCGCGTACGAGCACCAGGAGGTGCCCTTCGAGCGCCTGGTGGAGGAGCTGCAGCCGGAACGCTCCCTGAGCCACTCGCCGCTCTTCCAGGTGATGTTCGCGCTGCAGAACGCCGGGGGCGGGGGAGGCGCTCTTCCGGGGCTGAGCGTGAGCGGAGTCGACGCGGAGCTCGCGAGCGCCAAGTTCGACCTGTCCCTGGCGCTTACGGCGACCTCGCGCGGACTGCGGGGAGGACTGACCTACAGCACGGACCTCTTCGAGCGCAGCACGGTCCTCCGGATGCTCAGCCACCTGGAGCGGGTGCTGGAGCAGGTCGCCGCGGACGCGGACGTGCGGCTCTCGCAGCTGGGTCTGCTCGGGGATGCGGAGCGCGCGCTCGTGCTGGAGGCGTGGAACCGGACGGAGCGGCCGTACCCGCGGGGCGTGTGCATCCACGAGCTCTTCGAGGCGCAGGTGCGGGAGCGGCCCGGCGCCGTGGCGCTGGTCTGGGGCGGAGCGGAGCT
>DATAAG010000120.1:0-9144 GCA_036260235.1 Longimicrobium sp. | reverse complement strand
TCCCGGTGCGGATGATGAGCACCGCCACCACCAGCGCTCCGCCACCGTCCCGCGCAGCCAGTCGCGCACCAGGCAGGCGGCGGCCTCCGCCTCGTCCGCGAACAGCACCGCCTCCGCCCCCGGCGGCAGCCACCCCTCCCGGTCCGGGCGGGCGGCGCCGCGGGCCGCCGCGGCCAGCGCGTCGCGGACCGCCCGCTCCCACGCGGGCGGCGGGCGGCCGTGCCCCGCCCCGAACCGGCCCGGGAGGGGATCCCTGACGCGCCGAACCACCAGCACCGCCGCCGGGGGGAGCCCGGCGGGCGCCAGCTCCGCCGCCCGCAGCTCGCGCGCGGCCCGCAGGCGGAGCGCCGGCCGGTCGGCGGCGGCGCTCCGCAGGCGCAGGGTGCTGACGGCGACGTCCACGCGCGCCCCCGTCAGAGGCGCAGGCGGAAGCCGGCCTCGACCGTGGAGAAGGTCGGGTCGACCGTCGGCTGCTGCACCGCGTAGAAGTTGTACGCCGCCTCCACCCCCAGCCGGTCGCCCAGCCACAGCAGGAGCCCCGCGCCCACGTTGGCGCCGTGGCTGAAGTCACCGGGGTCCACCCAGTACGCCCCCGCGCCGCCGTTCAGGAACGGACGCAGGGAGCCGGAGCCCAGGTACAGCTTCAGGTTGCCGGACACCCGCGTCACGCTCAGGGTGGAGTCGCCGGCGGCGCTGTTGAAGCTGCGGTACCCCCCCACCACCTGGAACGCGATGGATCGGGTCAGCGCGAGCTCCAGGTCCGCGTCGATGGCGAAGCCCGGGTCCCAGTCCGTGTCGAAGTCCCCGTGCGGCACCGCCACCCCCGCGCGCAGGCCGATGGAGAGGGGCCCCCCGCCGCCCTGCCCCTGCGGAAGCCGGGAGAGCGGCGCGTCGCGCAGCGGCCGGCCGCGGAAGGTGATCGTCACCCGCGGGTCCGCGCCGGGGGGGATGTCGACGATGGAGATGGCGTACGTTCCCCGCACCCCCGGGTCGCTGATGCCGGCCACCCGCGCCGGCGGGGTGACCTGCACGTCGAAGAAGTGGTCGTAGCCGGGGCCCACCACGTTGCCGAACCGGTCGCCGGGGGTGACCAGGACCGTCGCGCTGCCGCGGTGGCGGCTCACCTCCACGCGGGTGGCGCCGGGGGTGGGGAGCACGGGCACCTGCCGCTCGATCGCCTCCGTGCGCAGGATGCGCCCCGTCCGCGGGTCGGTCCAGTCCATCTCCACCCGGAAGCGGTACTGGCCCCCGACCACCGTCTGGTCGAACGCCGCCTCGTAGACGCCGCCCTGCTCCGTCACGTTCAGCGAGCCCGGGAGCGGCCGGGGGGTGATGCGGTCGATCAGGTTCTCCGTGTCGGCCAGCCGGTCGATCTTGGCGCTCACCGGCGGCTGCGGCCTGCCGTTCTCCGAATGAGCCTCGCCCGTGGCCTGCGACGCCGCCAGGATGTTGCCCAGGTTCTCGCCGGGGCGGTCCACGTGGATGCGGATGGCGCCGGGGGGAAGGTTGTCCAGGGGCTGGCCGTCGAACCCCACCTCCGCGCGCACCACCACCGGCTCGCCCGTGCCCACCGGCGCCGGGACGATGGTGAACCGGTAGTCCAGGCGCCCCTCCACGGCGTACGCCGACAGGTGGTAGTTCACGGGCGCGGTCAGGGTGTCCTTGCGGATCCAGACCGCCTGCACCTGCCACTCACCCGCGGGGCCGCTCTGCGGGATGTCGACCGACGCCACCGTGTACAGCGCGCCCTGCTCCACCACCACCGGCTGCACGTCGGCGCCGTTGGGGTCGCGGATGCGCAGCCCCAGCGCCCGCGCGTTGCGCCCCCCCTCCCACCCCAGCACGAACACCGCGCGCGTCACCGAGCCGTCGATCAGCGGCCGGAGCTCCGTCCCGGCGCCGGTGAGGGGGAGGGCCTCCATCCGCCGCGCCATCAGGGAGAGCGTGTTCCCCTTGAGGGCGGCGACCAGCTGGTCCGCGAAGTTGGTGTCCAGCGTCAGCCCGCCGGTGGTGATCCGGCTCTGCCCCGCCGTCTCGTGCGCCACCTGGTTCAGGAGCTCCGCGAACGGCCCCGCGGTGGCGCCCAGGCCGATGGTGAGGACGGGCGTGGTCAGGTCCATCAGCCGCGTGTTGATCAGCGAGCCCGAGCTGAACTTCAGCGGCGCGGTGGTCATGGGGTCGGGCTGGATGAGCGGCGGCTCGTTCTGCTCGCCGTCGGTAAAGACGACGAAGACCGGGTCGTTCGCGTCGGTCAGCGCGACCTGCCGCACCCGCGCGCGCTCGATGCCGCCGCCGATGGACGTCCACCCGCCCGGCGAGCGGGTCGCGATCTGGGCGGACACCACGTTGTTGGCGGGCGCCGGCGCGTCCCAGCTGTCCGCGCGCCTCCGGAAGATGCTGCCGACGCTCAGCAGGCCGTCCGTGGGCGAGGTGTCGAAGAACACCAGCCCCATGCGGTCGTCCGGGCTCCCCTCCACCGAGGTGCCCAGGGGTCCCACGCCCCCCGCCTGCTTGTAGAGCGCCATGAACTGCTGGACGGAGGCGTCCAGCCGCTCCCAGCGCGAGTCGCCGGGGGCCCCGCCCGGAAGGGGGTCGGCCATGCTCCCCGACTTGTCCAGCACCAGCACCACGTCCAGCGGCAGCCGGCCCAGGTTGTCGACGCCCATCACCGGGCCCAGCGTGGCCTTCCCCGTGCTCACCCGCCGGAACGCCACGTCGCACTTGGGCGCCGGGTTGGTGGCGGTCATCAGCTCGGGGACGGAGTAGCTGGCCATCCGGTACCCGGTGGCGGTGACGTTGCTCAGCGCCACCGTGATCGAGCGGTCGGCCATGCGCGTGGAGGCGCAGAAGTGCCCCATGAAGTCGCTGTTCAGCGTGAGGGTAAGCTCCATCCGGGTGGGGCTCACCCACTTGGCCTGGGCCACGTCGGCGTTCGCCGGGCCGAAGACGCCCAGGGTGTTGCACGCGGCGGGATTCACCGTGCACGGCTGCGTCGGGGCCAGCATGGCGGTGCCGGCGACGGTCACCTGCGGGTTGGGGTCGATGGACGCGGATTCGAAGGCGATCTTCACACGCGCGGTCTGCGGGACCGTCGCGGGCCTCACCGGGACGGTGAGGGTGAAGCTCTGCGCGAGGGTGTGGCAGGGCGCGAGCCCTCCGGCGGCCACGGCCAGGGCCGCGGCCCAGCAGCGAACGAGTTGCATGACGGCGTCTCCTGTTCGGCGGCGTCTAGGGTCGGACGGCGGTGAAGTTGCCCTCGGCCACGTCGGTGCCGATCTCGCCGCCGGACTCGTTGGTCACCGTGACGCTGATCTGCGCGAGCTTCGTGGCGCCGGACGTAACGGGCAGGTCGCTGAAGTTCGGCACCGTGGCGACGATCTGGGTGGCCGTCGCGCTGACGATGGCCTGCGCGTTCGTCGTCCCGAAGCGGACGATGTTGCGCGACGGGTTGGTGGAGAAGTTCGCCCCGTTGATGGTCACGTTCGAGCCCACAAACTGGGCCGTGGGGGTGAACCCGGAGATCTGCGGCTGGGGCTCGCCCGGCGGCGCGGCCACCGTGATGGTGGTGGTGACGGACGCGCCGCCCGTGCTCACCGCCACCACCACGCCGCTCTTGCTGGGATCGTCCGGGTCCGCGGGCGCGTCGGGGATGTTGTTGGGCACCCCCACCAGCAGCCGGCGGGAGGGATCGGACGGGTCGGAGCTCACCGACGCGGCGGGGACGCCGTCGAAGGTGACCGTGTTCTGCGCGGCCACCACGCTGAAGTTCGTTCCCACGATGGCCATGGTGTCGCCCACCCGGAAGGTGGTGGTGGGCGTCCCCGTGGCCGTCTCCGTGCGGGTGATGGTGGGGGCCGGGGGCGGCTGTGGATTGCCGCCGCCCGCGCCCTGGCCCGCGATGATCATGTCCACCGTGGTGCCCAGGCTCACCCGCGCGCCCACGGAGGGCGACTGCATGATCACCAGGCGCGTGAGCGATCCCGGCGTGGCGGGACTGACCACGGCGCCGAAGACGTCGATGGCGAACCCGGGCGCCAGGCTGGACCCCTGCTGGTTGAGCAGGGCCAGCGCCTGCCCCAGCGTGCGGCCCACCAGGTTGGGGACGGTGGCGCCGGTCTGCGGCCCGGGTTCCAGCGCGTTCACGATGTCGATGAGCGCGTTCATGTCGGTCGCCCGGATCAGGTCGCCGGGCTGAACGTGCGGGATCGGAGCCATGGTCACCCTCCCTGGTGCGTGTGCGCCCACGTCGGGGGCGCGGAGTAGTTGGCGTAGTTCCAGCTGGAAAGGTCGTACTGCGCGTCCGCGCGGTACGGCAGGTGCCCGCTGGCGAACACCAGCCACGACCCGGGCCTGGCTCCCGCGCCCGCGAAGTCGATGGCCATGCGGTTCTCGCGCACCCGGTACAGCCACACCATCTCCGCCCCCTGCGTGTCGATGGGCGGATGGACCAGGCTTTCGCGCAGCAGCCCCTCCAGCCGCGCGGCGTTGATGAACGCGGGGCGCCGGAAGGTCATCCCCGCGAAGAAGCGGGTGGCCGCCGCGTCGGTGGCGTCGCTCTCCTCCGGCACCGGGATCACCCCCGCGGGGGGAAGGAAGCGGAAGTGGGTGCGCGCCGCCATCGGGGCCAGGTTGCCGTCGGGCGGGGCGCCGGCCATCACCTGCCGCTGGAACTGCATCAGCATCGCCTGCCCCACGGCCGGGCGGCGGCCGTCCACCAGCGACTCCCAGGCGCTCGGCGAAAGCCGGGAGAGGGGCCGCCGCACCGCCCACACGTCGATGAACTCCACGTTCGCCGCCCCGGTGACGAAGAGCAGCGCCAGCGGCACGTCCCGGTCGGTGAGGGTGGTGCCCCGCAGCCCGTCCAGCAGCCCGTCGCCGCGCGGCTCCGCGGCCAGCAGCCCCGCCATCCACCGCGGCCGCACGTCGTCGCCGAAGCAGCGGTACGCCAGCGCGTTGCGGAACCAGGGCTGCCCCGGCCCCAGCGAGGCGTAGTCCTGCTGCCGCACCGTGTGCAGGCGAAAGCGCACCCCCTCCACGGTCGCGTCGGTGTTGCACCGCACGTTCGCGGGGTCCAGCCCGCTGGTGGGCGCCGTCCCCTCCGCCGTCTCCGCGGGCGCCACGGTCAGCAGGTAGACGCCGGCCCCGCTGATGTACCGTCCCGCCGCGATGGGCGTGCAGTCGCCGAAGACGCACTCCGTGTCCGCCGCGTCGAAGCGCCGCGTCACCGCCACGCTGGTGTCGGCGGTCAGCCGCAGCGTCTGCCCTCGGCGGTTCACCGCCAGCCCGGCGGTGACGCGCAGCACGGGAAAGTCCGTGCGGGAGAGCTCCGCGTCCCGGTCCACCTCCAGCCCGAAGGCCACGCCGTCGCCCAGCCCCAGCCCCAGCCGCGCGTCGGCCTCGCGCCGCGCCGCCTGCTCGCGCGACAGGTCGCGGCCGGCCAGCAGGCGGCCGTTGAAGAAGTTCACGGAGCGGATGCCGCCCTCCTTGAGCGGCTGCTCCAGCTGCAGGACGTCCTGGATGCTCATGGCGGCCTCACGACACGGTGGCGATGACGAGCCAGCCCCGCCCGTCCGACACCAGCGTCCTGGCGGCGCCGCGGCGGATGCTGATGCTGGCGGCGCCGTCGATGCTCCCCCCCTCCGCCACCTCGACGGTCACGGCGCGCGCCTCGGCGTTCTTGACCACGTAGACGCGCCCCGTCGCGTCCGGCGCGGGGGGAAGGAGCAGCCTGCCGATCCGTGCTCCGCAGACCACCACGTGGTGCCGCTCGTCCAGCTGCATCCCCTCCTCCGCCGCGGCCACCGCCAGCTGCACGGCGCCGGTGGTGGTGAGGCCGGCGAAGCGCGGCGTGGCGGCCGGGTCCAGGCCGATCTCCATCCCCTCCCGCCCCCGGACGGCGGCGAGCCCTCCGGCCAGCGTCGCGGGAAGGTAGACGCCGCCGCTCCCCGCCAGCAGCTGGCCGTCCCCGGGCGCGGCGGAGCTGCCGGTGCCGCCGTCGGCGACGGGCACGGGGAAGCCGGGCGCGTGGTAGTCGGCGCCGGGCGCGGCGGCGCGCAGCGTGTCGCGCCCGCGCTCGTCCCGGCCGCCCACCAGCAGCCCCTCGGGAAGGCCGCCGCGCGCCGCCGCGCGGAACGCCATGACCTCGGGGGCCGCGTCCTCCTCCAACCCGCCGGAGCCGCCGTTCCCCGGCGCGAGGGAGTCCATGTCTCCTCCTCCCCCTCCTCCGTCGCCCCCGCCGCCTTCCCCCTCCATGGCGGCGAGCGTCCACTCCTGCAGCATGCGCAGGTGGCCCAGGAAGGGGCGGGCGCGCTCGTCCACCGCCAGGGCGGCGGGGCTCCCCGCCACCTGCCAGGCGCCGGTGGGCGACCCGCCCACCCACACCACCTCCACCTCCACCCGCGCCAGCAGGACGCAGTCGGCGTCGGGGTGCACCGCGCGGTGGCAGCGGTACGCCATCCACAGCGGCCGCAGCTCCGTCACCCAGAAGCGCAGCGCCAGGCGCAGGAAGTCGCCCAGCTGCCCCCGCGCCACCGGCACGGGGGAGGGCAGGTCGAAGAGGTAGTCGCCCAGGGTGTCGTACGACGCGGGCGGCGACAGCGGCGGCGACGCGCCCGCGGCGTCCAGCCACGGCTTCGCCGCGGGGCGCAGCGCCTCCAGCCAGGCGTCGTCGTCGCCCTGGACGGGCGGGCTGAAGTCGCCCACCTGCACGTTGCTGCGCAGCCAGCGGACGAAGTCGCGCACCGCGTCCTCCTCCACCTGCTCCGGCGGCCGGGCGCGCAGCTCCAGCCGGAAGTCGTCCGCCACCCGCGAGTCCGCCATCAGCTCGTCCGCCGCCCGGCACGGCTCGCCGGGGATGGGGACGGGGCGGGTGAGGCATTCGTGGTGGCAGAGCGTCAGGTACAGCGAGACCAGCCCCGAGGTCACGTCGGGGATCGCCGGCGGCGAGACGGGGGGCGAGACGGGGGGCGAGACGGGGGGCGACGCGGGGCTCAGCAGCCGCGTGACCGTGGCCGCGTTCTCCGGCTTCGCCAGCCAGCGGTTGACCACCGCGCACTGGTCCACCGGGACGCACACCAGCCGCCCGCCGGGCACCAGCGCGGCGCCGGCGGTCACGCGCAGGCGCGGCCCGTCGCCGCCGCCGTCCTCCGCGAAGACGGCCAGGCCGCTGGTGGTGCCGTAGCCCACGGCCTCGCGCGCCAGCCAGTGGACGCGCCCGGCCAGGTACGCGAACTCCTGGGTGAAGTCGTCCACGCCCAGGACCATCCCCCTGGCGTAGTTCACGTGCTGCGAGGGGTCCAGCGCCGCGGAGGCGAGCGCCGTCGCCGGTTCGTTACAGCAGCCCATGGTTGCTCCTGGACGGAGTTCTCATCCCGATTTCGCCGATCTTCCGTGCAATCCGAGGCTCGGGCTGCGCAGTGTGCACCACACGCCTCCTCCGCCGTCGTGCCGTCGCAAGGCTGCCCTTACGGTGTGTATCGAAATTTTTTTCCGAGGGCACCCACCTGCCGTGCCCGCGCCGGACCCGGCCCGACCTCCCCCTGATGCGCGTCTTTTTCCGTGTCTGCCCCTTCCCCGAAAATTCGAACGGCGGATGGGGTTGGCCCGGATCGGCGCGCCGCCTCGATCCGCGGCGCGCGCGCGGGATTCGCAACATCGCGCATCGGGTGTCCGTGCGGCCGGATGCGCGGCGCTCCGATGAGCATCGGGGCGGATCCAGCCAGCCCCCCACCTGATGCGCGTCTTTTTCCGTGTCTGCCTTCTCCCGAAAGCCGAACGGCGGATGGGGTTGGCCCGGATCGGCGTGCCGCCTCGATCCGCGGCGAGTACGCGGGATTCGCAAGATCGCGCATCGGGTGTCCATGCGGCTGGATGCGCGGCGCTCCGGCGAGCATCGGGGCATCCCTGTCTCCCCAAAAAAATTTTCATGGCCCCCTGCCGCACGCGATCCATCTGCCGGTACCGATCGCCCGGCGCGAGACTGGCCCGCGGTTGCCGGACACGTGGCGACGCACAGGGAACGACGGACGCTGGTGTCAGCACGCGAGCACCAAGCGGTCGCCGCCCGTGGGGGCGGCGGGCCCGCCGACGAAGCTCGCGCCGACGTAGGTGCGGCCCAGCACGGCGTCGGGGACCAGCTCCGGCGCGCGGCTTCCCGCCCCGATCTGCGTGTCGGTCTCCAGGCGGGCCTCGCCCACCCGGAAGAAGGCCCAGTAGTAGCGCACGTCGAACACGGTGTGCGCCGGCTTCTCCAGCTCCACGATCCGCCGCGCCAGCCCCAGCCGCGCCTCCAGCTCGTACGGGTCCGCCGCCACGTCGGCCACCGGCAGCAGCACGGAGAAGCGGTGGGCGGTGCGGTGCATCGCCAGCACCTGCCGTTCGAAGTGCAGCCAGTCCGTCTGCGCGGCGGCGGTCTGCGGCAGGGCGTCGGGAAGGGCGGCCAGGCCGATCTCCGGCCACGCCGTCTCCCAGGCGCGGTTCAGCCGCTCCACCCGCCGGTAGCGCCGGGCCAGGAAGTCGTGCCACCGCCCCCGCACCCGGCCGCCGTCGGCGCGCGCGGAGAAGTCGCGCCAGTCGGTCCGGTGCGCCTCCGCGGAGGGCCAGTCGGCGGGGAGCGGGACGGCGCCGAAGTCCGGGTGCGACGTGCCGTGCGCCGCGTTCAGCCCGGCCACGTCGTCGTAGCGGCCGCGGAGGAACCGCTGCCAGAGCGCCCGCTCCGCCGCGCCGGCCGCGGGGACGAAGCCCAGGGCGGCCTCCATCGCCCCGCGCCACCGCCGCGCCGCGTCCTCGCCCGCGGGGGGGGCGAGGGGGACGGGCGTGACCTGCTCGATCGCCGTCGCTTCGCGCCCCTCGGCCGACGCGAGGCGGTCGGCCAGCCCGGCGTTCCCCTCCTCCGGCGTCCACGCGGCCCCGCGCCGCACCTCGCGCGGCCCCGCCGCTCCGCCTTCGACCCGCTCGGGGTCGCCCGCGGCCAGCGCGGCCCAGTGCGCCTCCAGCTCCTCCGGCGACACGTCTCCCCCCCGAGGCGCGGCCGGGGCGCGGCCGGTGGCGCCCCAGAGGATCACGGTGCTGTCCGCGCCGGCGGAGGCGACGGTCCGGCCGTCGGGCGAGAAGGCCACGCCGCTGATCAGGCGATCCTGCCCGACG
>DATAAG010000119.1:0-11312 GCA_036260235.1 Longimicrobium sp. | reverse complement strand
GTGAGGGCGGCGGCCAGGGTCTGGCCCACGACGCCGGTGCCGAAGATTCCGATCTGCATGGTGTGAACGCGGTGAGCGGCGATGGAGGCTGCGCGGGGCGGATCGCGCGGACAGCAGCACGATACCGAGCGATTCAGGTTTGTCAACGAACGTCTGCATTCGCCGCCGCCCGGGCGCGGTGCAGCACCGCGGGGCGGCTGATTTCGGATTTCTTGCTCCGGATGCCTTCCCGACGTAACGTGGCCTGCCGGAAACGACAGCCTCTGTCTCGCCTTTGCGTTCTCCGCCGGAGGGATGACCATGGCTCTGGGTGCAGCCCGGGACGGAAGCGGAAGCACGGCCGGCCGTGGCGGGGTGATGAGCTTCTTCCTCGTGGGCGGCATCGCCTTCGCGGCACTCGGCGTGTTTCTCCTGCTCTCCGGCAGCGAGGTGGGTGGGACCGTGGGGCTCACCTTCACCAGCATCGGGGTGATCTGGACGCTGGTGGCGCTGGGGCTGCGGGGGTTCTACCGGGGGATGCACCGGCGCGCGCAGGCCGAGCAGCAGCTCTTCGAAACCGGGCGCAGGGCCGTCGCCGTAGTCGAGGGGGTGGAGACGACCGGCATGGTGCTCAACAACGTCAACCAGCAGATCGTGCTGCAGCTGCGCGTGCAACCGCCGGGCGAGCCGGAGTTCGCGCACCGGCGCAGGATGTTCGTTCCCTTTCACGGAATCCCGCGCACCGGCGACCTGATCGACGTCGCATACGATCCCGCGGACCCGTCGAAGGTGGCGCTGGCGACGGACTGGCGCAGCAACACCGGGGGAGGCCGCCTTCTCCTGTTCCGCCGTCCCGACCACGCGGATGAGACAGCCGCGGGGGCGCAGCCGCGGAGGGATCCGGTCCTCGACCAGCTGGAGCGGCTGGACAGGCTGCGGCAGTCGGGGACGCTGACGTACGCGGAGTTCGAGGCGCAGAAGGCCAGGATCCTGGCGGGCGGCGACGCCTGACGGGTCCCCCGGCGGGGCGTCGGCGGGAACACCACGGAGGTGCCGGGCGGCGGCTGGACGACAGGGAGTCTTGACCGCCATTTGCCGGGGCTTTACGCTGTGCTCCGCAGTGCCGGTTCGCGGCCGCGGAGAAACGATACGGAAAACGAGAACGGGATGAGCAATTCACGGGTGGACCAGCGCTTCGACGAGCTGGTGTCGCAGGTGCACGACTGGGTGGAATCTGCCGTGGCCCTGGACGAGGGGCACTTTCCCAGCGAGCTGCTGAGCGACCTGCGCGACCTGATCGAGGAGCTGAAGGCGTTCCTGGACGACGAGGAAAGCACGGACTACGCCCGCAACGACGTGCTGGAGATCTTCGTCACGCCGGAGATGGGCGAGGTGATGCACCGCTTTCCCAAGGTGCGCCGCCTGCTGGAGAGCGCCTGGGGCTCCCAGCTCACCGAGCTGATCGAGGAAGAGTCCTCGGGGTTCGACCCCGAGGACGACGACGACGACGAGTAGCCCGGTCGGGCCGGATCCCGCCGCCCGTCCACGCGGGCGCCGCGCGGCCGTCCCACGCGGCCGGCCTGGACGCGCGCGCCGCCGGACGCGCGTCTCGCATCGTCCTGCCGCGCAACGAGCCCCGCCGCCCGGCGGGGCTTTTGCGCGTGCGGCCCGCCTGCGCTACGGGAAAGGTGTCGTCGCCACATCCGTGGTGACGCCTTGCGTGTGCGAGGGTGCACACGTACAATCCCCAGTGTCCACCCGCCGAACCTAGACAAAGTGGCCGGACCGCCGCGGACGACACGTGGCGGCAGGTGCCCCTGGAGACGCTGCGTGAGTTCATGCACCAGCTGGTTCTCGACACGTCCCTGCGCGACGCAGCGGCGCGTGTGGGGCTGGGGCACGAGGCGCTGCGCAAGTTCATCAACGGGGTCACCGAGCGCCCGCACCAGCGCAGCCTGCGGTCCATGGGCACGCTGTACAACGAGCAGCAGGCGCTGCGGGCGCGCGAGCGGGCCACCATTCCCACCGCGGGGCAGCTGAAGCTGCTGCTGCCGCGCGGGCTGGAGGCGGCCAGCGCGGAGGTGCGGGGCGTGTTCGACGCCATCCGCGGCACCCGCAAGGCCGGCGCCCTGGCCGGCGAGCTGGAGGCGTGGCTGCTGCGCCGCCTGCGCGAGGAGTACGCGGCGGAGCCCAGCTGGGGGCCGCCGCGCAAACGGAGCCGTAAGTAGCGCCGCCGCTCCTCTCGTGCCCATGCCCGCCCGCCCTCTCCCCGTGGGAAGGCGGGTTTTTCACGTTTTTGCCGTGCGAATGGCCGGTAACGGGCACGCTCCACGGGACCCCGCGCATCCTGCCGATCAGCTGCTCCCGCAACGCGTTGCAGAGCGATCCACAGGGGCCACGGCGGGACGCGATTCGCCGGAAACAACGGCGGTAAATACTTCTTGCGTCCCCTGCCCCGCCCCATTACTCTTTGGCACCCGGCGGTAAGTGAGCGCCGGGCCCCGGGGCTTTCCCCCCTCCGCCCCAGGGCTCCCCATTCGCCCTGGCCGCGGCCCGCGCCGCCCCCTTTTCCGGCGCGCGTGCGCGACCAGCATTGCAGCAGCGGCGGCTAAGCGACGCCGTCCACCGGGAGGGTGCTCCTCCCCGATTCCGCGAGGTGCACGGATGTCCCAGACCAAGAACGACGAGCTTTCCCCGCAGGACGCCGAAGCCCCCGTGAACCCCGACCGCCGGGCGTTCCTGGGACGGTCGGCGGTGATGGCGGCGGCGGCGGTGGGCGCCCCCGCCCTGCTGGCCGCCTGCGACGCCGAGGCCACGGCCCCCGAGGCCGCGCGCACCACCGCGGCGGGCGCCGGCCCGTCCGAGGTGTCGGGCACGGTGGGCTCGTGCGTGATGCACGTGAGCCGCCAGCCGTGGTGGGCGCTGCACTACACGGTGGCGGGAACCATCGGCTCCACCACGTACGTCAAGGTCCCCACGCTGGAGAAGGGGACCTACGGGTACGTGCAGCGGGTGATCACCGACGACTCGCGCATCGGCACAGCGCTGGCCACCATCCTGCGCAGGGACTACAAGTGGGACAACGGGTCCGCCACGGTGATCGTGCAGGACAGCCGGGGCAAGGCGTGGCCGCGCCGCAGCATCGCCAGCAACAGCGACCTGGCGTACGCCATGAAGGACGCGCTGGCGACGAACACCATCGCGGCCGGCGTGCTGCGCGACAGCCTGACCAAGGGCAAGCCGGTGATCGCGGTGGTGAACAGCGCCATCATCCAGTACCAGGACAGCGTGGCCAGCGACTACTGGGGCAACCGCCTCAAGCCGTCGCACTGCGCGTTCTCGGGGATCTTCAACAGCGCGGTGAGCGACATCGCCATCACCACCACCATCTACGACCGGACGCGCTGCTGATCCGTCGTCGCGGATGACCGCACGCGGACGAGCCCTCCCGGCCCCCCAGCCGGGAGGGCTCGGCTCTTCTCCAGCATCAAGGAAAAAGAAGGCCTCACGCAGAGTCAGCAGAGTCAACAGAGTTTTTACTCTGCTCACTCTGCTGACTCTGCGTGAGGCCCTTCTTTTGTTCTTCCTCAGCCGCCCGCAGCGAGGATGGCGTTGACCACGGCGAAGACGTGCGGCTCGTGCAGGATCGTCCCGTGGTTGCCGGTGACGGGCACGACGGTCACGCCGCCGGCGCGCGAGCCCCAGAACTCGTCCGCGGAGGCCTGCAGCGGCGCCTCGGCGGAGCCCTCGGTGCGGAAGTAGGTCAGGTGGCCCTCGTACGGCCGCAGCGCGTACGCGGCCTGCGCCTGCAGGTTGGCGCTGCGCACGCGGGTGAGGGCGAGGATGACGTCCGCGCGCGACGTGGGGAGCAGCCGCTCGTCATCCACCTGCGCGATCATCGCCAGCGCCATCTCCCGCGGCGGCAGGTGGCGCACCTCGTCCACGCGGATGCGCTCCGCCGCCATCCACCCCGCGTACCCGCCGATGGTCTGCATCATCACCTCGGCGGGATCGCGCGGATCGGCTTCGATGGCCTCGGCCGTCAGCGGCGAGGTGTCCAGCATCGCCAGCAGGTCCACCTCCTGCCCCGCCGCCCGGAACTGGCGCGCCATCTCCCACGCCACCACGCCGCCGAATGACCATCCGCCCAGCCGGTACGGCCCCTTCGGGCGAAAGCGGCGGATCGCCTCCACGTAGTACGCCGCCATCTCCTCCAGGTCGCTGATCGGCTCCTTTCCATCCTCGAGCCCGCGCGGCTGCAGGCCGTACACCGGCTGGTCCGGCGCCAGGTTCACGGCCAGGCCGCGATAGCAGACCACGTGTCCGCCGGCGGGGTGGGCCAGGAAGAGCGGCGGACGGTCGCCGAAGGTCTGCAGCGGGACCAGGGGAAGGCGAACGGTGCGCTCGCCGGCCTCCACCGCGCGGGCCAGCGCCTCCACCGTCGGCGCCTGCATCAGCATCCCCACGGGGACGTCGATCCCCAGCTCCCCGCGCAGGCGGGCGACCAGGCGCGTGGCGAGGATCGACTGGCCGCCCAGGTCGAAGAAGTCGTCGTGCGCGCCGACGCGATCCACGCCCAGCACCTCCCGCCAGACGGCCGCCATCCGCTCCTCCAGCCCCGCCCTGGGAGGGACGAACTCCGCGCCGTCCGCGCCCGCGTCCACCTCCGGGAGGGCGCGGCGGTCCAGCTTGCCGCTGGTGGTCCGCGGCAGCGCGTCCATCCAGGCGAAGACGGCGGGGACCATGTACTCCGGCAACCGCTCGCGCAAAAAGGCGCGCAGCTCCGGGCCGGTGGGCGGCGCCGCGCCGGGGAGCGCCACCAGGTAGCCGGCCAGCCGCCGCCCCGCGCCCCCCTCCCCCCGCACCGCCACGGCGGCGTGGGCCACGGCGGGGTGGGCGGCCAGCGCCTGCTCCACCTCTTCCAGCTCGATCCGGTGGCCGCGCACCTTGACCTGCGCGTCCATGCGGCCCAGGTACTCCAGCGTCCCGTCCTCGCACCAGCGGCCGCGGTCCAGCGTACGGTACATCCGCGCCCCCGGCGGGCCGTACGGGTCGGGAACGAACTTCTCCGCCGTGAGCGCCGGCCGCCCCGCGTATCCCCGCGCCACCCCCGCCCCCGCCGTCCACACCTCGCCCGGGACGCCGATGCCCGCGTGGCGATGGAGGCCGTCCAGCACGTACACGCGCCCGCCGGGGATCGGCCGGCCGATGCCCACGCGGTCGTTCCCCGGCTCCAGCACCGCCCAGCTGCTGTACGTCGTGTCCTCCGTGGGCCCCCAGAGGTTGACGATGCGCGGCACCCCGGCCTCCGCCAGCGCACCCACCAGCGGCGGCGGCACCGCCTCGCCCCCCAGCAGCAGGCTTCGCACGCCCGCGGGAAGACGGCCCTCGCGCAGCAGCTCCGCGGCGGCGGTCGGCGTCATCGGCGCGGCCAGGACGCGGCGGCCGCGGGGCAGGGGCGCCAGCGCGTTCTCCACCAGCACCACGCTGCCGCCGCAGCAGAGCGTCCCCAGCAGCTCGCCCACGGAGACGTCGAAGGTGACGGGGGTCGATCCCAGCACGGCCGTACGGTCTTCGCCCAGCAGCTCGCGCACCCACGCCAGCATGGCCGCCGCGGCGCGGTGCTCGATGGCCACGCCCTTGGGCCCGCCGGTGGAGCCGGAGGTGAAGATGACGTACGCCAGGTCGCCCGGCCCCGCGCGCGGTGCTGGATCGTCCTCGCGCTCCGCCTCCAGCTCCGCGACGGTGGCGGCGGCGACGGAGTCCGGCAGTTCGCCGAGCGACGCGCGGGAGGCGGCGTCCGTGATCACCCGCCGCGCGCCGGAAAGGGCGAGCGCGGCGCGGTGGCGCGGGGCGGGATGCGCGGGGTCCATCGGCACGTACGCGGCGCCCGCCTTCAGCACGCCCAGCATGGCCGCCACCAGCGCCGGCGTGCGCGCCATGCAGATGCCCACGCACTCGCCGCGCCGCACCCCCGCGGCCATCAGCCCGTGCGCCACGCGGTTGGCGTGGCGGTTCAGCTCGCCGTAGGCCACGTCCGCGTGGCCGTGCACCAGCGCGGGGGCGAACGGCCGCTCCCGCGCCTGCGCCTGGAAGAGCGCGGGGATCGTCCCCTCCTCCAGCAGCGCCGGTCCGCCGTCGCTCCACGCCGCGACCTTCGCCACCTCCTCCGCGTCCGCCAGCGCCACGCGCGAGACGGGCACGGCGCGGTCCGCGGCGAGGGTGCGCAGGAGGGTGATCCAGTGCCGCGCCATCCGGCGGATGGTCTCCTCCTCGAAGACCGGCTCCACGAACTGGATGGCGGCGGCCAGCCCGCCCGCGTGCCGCTCCACCTGCAGGGTGAGGTCGAAGACGGCGGTGCGCGAGTCCAGCTCCAGCCGCTCCACCTCCACGCCGGGGATGGCGAGGGCCGACGCCGGCGCCTCGGTGAAGGTGAACACCGCCTGCACCAGCGGCGGCCGGCTGAAGTCGCGCCGCACCCCCGCCAGCTCCACGATGCGGTCGAAGGGGAGCGCGCCGTGCCGCTGCGCGCTCCCCACGGCCGCGTGCATCCGCCGGATCAGCTCGCGCAGGGTGGGATCGCCTTCCACCCGCATGCGCAGCGGCACCGTGTTGGCGAAGAACCCCACCACGCCCTCCACCTCCGCCAGCGGCCGGTTGGCCAGCAGGGTGCCGACCAGCACGTCCGGCTGCCCCGCGTAGCGCGACAGCAGCACCCCGAACGCGGCGGCGAGCACCACGTACAGGGTGGTCCCCTCCGCCCGCGCGGCGGCGGCCAGCGCCTGCGCCAGCTGCGCGTCGATGGAGAACGGGTGCTTGGCGCCGTCCCACCCCTGCACGGCGGGACGCGGATGGTCCGTGGGCAGCTCCAGCACGTGCGGCGCGCCCTCCATCTCCGCGCGCCAGAACGCCTCGTCCTCCTCCGCGCCCTCGCGCGGCCGCCGCTGCCACGCCGCCCAGTCGCGAAAGCGCACCGGCGGCTCGGGGAGCGCGGCATCCCTTCCCTCGACGTGCGCCGCGTAGAGCGCGCCCAGCTCGCGGAGCATCACGCTGGCGGACCAGCCGTCCGCCGCCAGGTGGTGCAGGCCGATCAGCAGGTGGTGCTCGTCCTCCGTCATCCGCAGCAGCACCGCGCGGAAGGTTTCGCCCGCGGCCAGGTCGAAGGTGCCCTGCGCGAACTCGTCCGCCTGGTAGCGCGCCTCGGACTCCGCCCAGCGGTCGGCGGGGATCTCCACCAGCCGCGGCCGAAAGGCGGAGCCGTCCTGCACCACCTGCCGCGGCTCCCCGTCCTGCTCCGTGAAGGCGGTGCGCAGCATCTCGTGCCGCGCCACCAGGCCGCGGAGCGCGGCGAAGAGCGCGTCCGGGTCCAGCGGGCCGCGCAGCCGGAAGCCGAGGGGGATGGTGTAGACGGGGTAGCCGGGGGCCAGCGGCAGCACGTACCACAGCCGCCGCTGCTCCGCGGAGAGCGGGGCGGGCCCCTGGGGCGCGCGGGGGATGGGCCGCTCGGCGCGCAGCTTTTCCAGCAGCGCGCGTTTCGCCGGCGACAGCGTGGCGAGGCGGTCGGACAGCTCGGTCATGGCGGCGGATCGGCGCGCCCGGGCGGGCGCTGGAGAGGTGCTACGGAGGCAGAACAACCGGGCTCCGCAGGATAGCGCGCGGCGGGGGCGCGGTCAATCGGAAGCGACGGGAGAGACCCGAATCGGTACTTCGTTGATCTGGTTGGAGATGAAGCACACGACCGTCATTCCGAGGGAGGCGCCCGCCGCCAGCTTTCACGTCACCCACGGTACGTTGGCGACTTGCCCTACGTATTTGTGTCGTAATCGATCAGCGTAAACGCCGTTATAGTTGCAAATCCTAAGGATCGCGAGTTCAAGGCACCACAACCCATACTGAAGAGCTTCCCAGCGAGCTTTATCAACGATTTGAGCAATATCAGCTCGCTTCGATTTGCTCGAGTGGACTATACCATTCCGAAGGCGGACCAAGATCTCTGGATCAGCGGCTGTTTTGAGCTTTCGGGCAGCCTCGGTCAGCGCGGACAGTTCTTTCGGAATCGCATTCGGGATCTGCATCTCGCGCAACAGAAGCCGAATTTTCTCTGCCGCGGGGACTTTTTTGAATATCTTACCGTCGATCAGCGCACGTTCCTCAACCACCACAGCCCACGCGAGGAGTTCGAGTGCTGTTTGCGTAAGAACGACCGCACCTTCCACTGCACCTGCATTCCTATTCGCTTCAACGTACCAGTGAATCGCGATCCTGAGCGGATACTGCCAGTCAGGATCGAACCATTTTTCAATAAAACCTGCCCATGCAGTAACTGCCTGAGTCGCCGGATGGATAGGGAACCACGATACCACAGGTTTCCAGACAGACACTCGCCAAGCTCCGACCTGCTCCCATAAAGCCTCGCCCGAACGCTTCCCTTGTGAAAAGATAGGTGTGCACCAGCCGCCGCCTGCGAACGATAGAAAGAAATGCAACCCACTGAGCACTTCATCCGCTTCGGTGACCGAGATGGTCGCACCATCAGTCTTTCGGAGAATGCCTGTGTGGGTGATCTCGTATCCACCGCGGTCTCTTAGTCGCTCAAGGCGCACATCGTAGTCCGCCACTTCGTCGATCGTGACTTCCCAGCGTGGACTAGGAAAGGTAATTCGGTTTCGATGCATCACCGGATGGGTGTCGGTTCCAAAACGAACAGGATCACCGATGTAACTGTGAAAGTTCGCGAGTTGAAACCAGACCTCGTCAGAATCGTGGGCCATCCCCAGACGGGGACTACCATTAAGGACGCCTGAGGCATGGGACTCCGATGAGGACGTGACAAATCCCTCTGCTACAAATATCTGAGTAGGAATCCGGACGGTGACTGAGGTACCCGGGTTAATCCGAGTTGCAGCCTCAAACCGCAGAGTCGGGGACGGCAGCCAACAAAAGAATATCGACCCGTCGCAGTCTTCTGCCCCTCCCTCGTGCTCAACCTGAAGCGATCCGCTATAAAGCTCAACAGAAGTATCAATCCCGTCGATATCGCGGTAGGGTGAGATGCCAGATGGCAAGGCTCGGATCTGATTCGTTAGTTGGGAGATGTTCATCCGTCGCAAGTGAGATGAGGTCTATTCTGCCAAGCCCCGCGGCCGCACGCGGCGCTCGGCGAGGGCGAGGAGCGCATCCACCAGCAGCGCCAGCAGGGCGGCGGGGATGGCGCCGGAGAGGATCATCCGCGTGTCGCTGAGCGCCAGCCCCGCCACGATGGGGTCGCCCAGCCCGCCGGCGCCGATGAACGCCGCCAGCGTCGCCGTGCCGACGGCGATCACGGCGCTGGTCCGTACGCCGGCCATGATCGACGGAGCCGCCAGCGGCAGCCGCACGTGCCGCAGCACCTGCCCGTCGCTCATCCCCAGCGCCCGCGCGGCCTCCACCGCCTCCGGGCCGGCGTCGCGCACGCCGGTGTAGGTGTTCCGGACGATGGGATAGAGCGAGTAGAGAAAGAGCGCCACCAGCGCCGGCGCCATCCCGATCCCCAGCAGCGGGATCATGAACGCGAGCAGCGCGATGCCGGGGATGGTCTGCAGCAGCCCCACCGCGCGCACCGTCCCCTCCGCCGCGCCGGCCCGCGCCCGGCCCAGCAGCACGCCCAGCGGGATCGCCACCGCCGCCGCGGCCAGCAGCGAGAGCGCCACCAGCAGCAGGTGCCGCCCCGTGAGCCGGGCCAGGGCCGCGCGCCGCTCCCACAGGTACGTGCCCAGGGACCCCGCGCGCGCCGGCGGCGCCGCGTCGCCCCGATCCAGCGCGCCCTCCAGCCCCAGCTCCCGCAGCGCGTCCGCCGCCACCCGGGCCACCGGCTCGCCGTCCACCTCCACGCGGCGGTTGAGCGCGCGCATCGTCCGCACGTCCAGCCGGCCGCTGAGTGTCGTCAGCGCGGCGACGGCGTCCGGGTGGTAGCGCTGCAGCCGCGCGCTCACCAGCGCCGCGGCCTCGTACGGCGGAAAGAAGCGGCGGTCGTCCTCCAGCACCACCAGGCCGTAGCGGTCGATCAGCCCATCCGTGGAGTAGCCGTCGATCACGTCCACCGCAGATTCCGCCAGCGCGCGGTACTTCACCGCCTGCACCAGCGGGCGCACGGAGCGCGGCCGCAGCCCGTACGCGGCGCGCAGCCCCTCCAGCCCGTCCTCGCGGCCGATGAAGTCCGGCGTGAACCCCGCCCGCAGCTCCGGCGACGCCCGCGCCAGGTCCGTCAGCGTGCGCAGCCGGTACCGCTCCGCCGTCTCCTTTCGCACCGCGATGGCGTACGTGTTCTCGAAACCCAGCGGCGGCAGCCAGCGCACGCCCCAGCGGCGCTGGAACTCGCGCGACACGCGGCCGAAGACGGCGCCGGGATCGCTCTGCGGCGGCTCGCCCAGGATGGCGAGCAGGCCGGTGCCCGTGTACTCGGGGTAGACGTCGATCGCCCCCGTCCGCAGCGCGCCGAAGGCGATCTCCGTCGCGCCCAGCCCCGGCCGCCGGTCCACGGGAATGCCGCGCGCCTCCAGCAGCTGCGCGAACATCTCTGCCAGGAGGTAGCTCTCCGCGAACGGCTTGGACGCGATCACCACCGGCCGCGCATCCTGCGCCGCCGCCGATCCGCCGAGCGCCATCCCCAGCAGCGCCGCGAGGACGAGGATGCGCCGCATCATCCCGCCCCCAACCGCGACCGCGCGACCAGCCCCGCCACGTACTCCGTCTCCGGCGCGCGGACGAGCTTGTCGGGCGATGCGACCTGCTCGATCCGCCCGCGCCGCAGCACGGCGATGCGGTCCGCCAGCAGCGCAGCCTCGTGCAGGTCGTGGGTCACCAGCACGGCCGTGATCCCCAGCTCGCGCCGCAGCGTGGCGAACGCGTCCTGCAGGTCCGCGCGGGTGATGGCGTCCAGCGCGCCGAACGGCTCGTCCAGCAGCACGATGCGGGGCCGCGCCGCCAGCGCCCGCGCGATCGCCACCCGCTGCCGCTGCCCGCCGGAGAGCTCGCGCGGCCACCGCCCGCCGAACTGCGCCGCGTCCAGCCCCACCCACTCCAGCGCCGCCGCGCCCTTGGCCTCCGCGTCCGCGTCGCCGCGCAGCCAGGGGACCAGCGAGGCGTTGCGCAGCACCGTCCAGTGCGGCAGCAGCCCGCCTTCCTGCTGCACGTAGCCGATGCGCCGCCGCAGCTCCACCGCGTCCACCGACGCCGCGTCGGCGCCCTCCACCATCACGCGCCCGCCGTCCGGCTGCGTCATGCGGTTGAAGCAGCGCAGCAGCGTCGTCTTTCCCGACCCGCTCTCCCCCACCAGCGCAATGCACTCCCCCGCC
>DATAAG010000118.1:0-7821 GCA_036260235.1 Longimicrobium sp. | reverse complement strand
GGTGCGGGCGTCCAGCCACATCGTCCCACGGATGTCGACGACATCGCGGTCCTCCGCCGGTTCGAACGCCAGGCCCACCACTCCCCGCTCACCGGCCTCCGTTCGCACGTTCATCTGCGAGTGCACGTACAGACAGTGCGTGTCCTGGAACTCGTCGGAAAGCAGCACCGTCGCGTCCGGGCCGTAGATGGTGATGGTGTCGCCGGAATCGCGCAGGTAGCCGTGTTCCGCCAGCTCCGCCGGCGAGAGCGTCTCGAACGGCTGGCCCCGCACCCGCTGGGGTGGATCCTGCCGGACGCGGCGTGAGCGAATGACGTCGCGGCGGTAGGTGCGGATGGTGTACTCCACCAGCTCCTGGTCCTCCACCAGCTCCGTCGCGCGCAGCGCCACGGCCGCCTGCTGCCACATCTCGTACGCCCGCATTCCTGCGCCCGGCCGCACCACGCACCGCGTGTCGGCCGTCACCTCGACGGGGTCCAGGACGAACGCCTTCACCGCCGTCGCCAGCCGCACCTCCTCCGTTTCTCCCGTGGCCAGCTCCACCTCCGCGGAGGCAGGCTGGTAGCCGATCCGCTCCGCCCGGACCCGGTAGCGCCCCGGCGCCGGCGCGGAGAGCGAGAAGCGCCCCTCGCCGTCCGTCAGCCCGCCGTGCACCGCCCGGCCGCCGCCCTCCGGGTGGAGTCCGACCACCGTGCCGTCCACGGGCCGCCCGGCGTCGTCCACCAGCACGCCGTGAACGGTCTGGGCGGAAAGCGGGGTGGACGTGAGCAGCGCGATGAAGAGCGTGAGCAAGGGGACGGCGTACCGGGAAAGCGTCATTGGCTCGAGGAGCGATGTGTGGTGGATTGGCCCGGCG
This sequence comes from Longimicrobium sp., assembly GCA_036260235.1. GTDB lineage: Bacteria > Gemmatimonadota > Gemmatimonadetes > Longimicrobiales > Longimicrobiaceae > Longimicrobium. The sequence continues at coordinate 6,965 of DATAAG010000118.1, read as the reverse complement.
GGAGTTCGTCCGGGGGGCCGGCGTGCGGGGTCGGCCCGGGGGGAGCATGTCGCGTACCCTGCGCGATCTGCATCGCAGGTCGTTGAAGCGGAACGATTTGGGTCGTGCGGCCATCCGGCCCGGGCGGCGCCGTGTGTCTACACGAACGGACAGCCGCGTGTGCCGGGTGGACGGAGCGGGATGGGCCCTCACCCGCGGAGTCCCTCACCCGCGGCCTGAGAGCCGCACCCTCTCCCGCAAACTGCGCGGGAAGAGGGGATACACCCCGCGGTTTCCGGCGCGGTGGATGGGTCGATCCCGTCCGCGATCGCAGTTCTCCCCCTCTCCGAGAGGAACTGAGCGGGGAGGGGCCCCGCAGACGCAGTGAGATGTATGACCTCCCGTCCGATGTGTCGGTTGCCTCGACCTCCCCCAGGGGTTTTTGGGGGAGGTGGGCGAGTAATGCGAGCCCGGAGGGGGCGCCGCTCCTCGCACGGAGCCGTCCAGCCCGCGACCGAAGTTCTCCCCCTCTCCGCGAGGAACGAGCGGGGCGGGGGCGGGGGGAGGGGCCCCCCGGGCGCAGTGAGCTCTCCGTCGACATCCCCCGCCGTCCCCCCCTCTCCTCGCGTGGTTTGGAGGGGTCGGGGGAGGGGCCCCGCTCAGTAGCCCGGCGGAATGCGCCGGTGCCAGTCCGTGCGGCGCTGCACCTCGCGGGCGATGGCCACCAGCCGTCCCTCCGTCCACGCCCGTCCGGTGAAGGCGATGGAGGTCGGCAGGTTCAGGCGGCCGAAGCCGTTGGGGATCGCGATCCCCGGCAGCCCCACCAGGTTCGCCGCGCCGCTGATCCCCTGTCCGCCTCCGGGCGCGTCCGTCCACGCCTCGTCGAACGGCTTCCCCACGGGATACGACACCGTGTCCCAGGTGGGATGCACCAGCGCGTCGAAGCCGCCGTCCGCGAACAGCCGGTCCAGCGCCTCGCCGGCGGGGCGTCGGACGCGCATGGCCCGCAGGTAGTCCTTGGCCAGCACCACCTGGCCCGCGTAGCCGCCGATGCGGTCCTCCGGCGCGCTCAGCTCGCCCACGCGCCCGCTGCTCACCAGCTCCTCGAAGATGCTGGCCGCCTCCGCGTCGATGATGAGCGACGCCGCGGCACCGTACGGGTACTGCGGCAGCTCCACGTCGCGCACCAGCTCCGCGAAGTCCGAGAGCACCTCCAGCGACGCCTCGAAGTTGCGGCGCACCTCCGCCTGCGACCCCTCCGCGTTCCCCTTGAGCACGCCCAGCCGCGGGCGCTGCGGCAGCCGCGCGTCCGCCGCGTGGCGGTAGGGACGCCCGACGGTGGAGTCGTCGCGCGGGTCGGGGCCGGCGATCGCCTCCAGCACCAGCCCGCAGTCCTCCGCCGTGCGGCACATCGGGCCGATCTTGTCCATCGTCCACGACAGCGCCATCGCGCCCCAGCGGCTCACCCGCCCGTAGGTGGGCCGCAGCCCCGTCACGCCGCTGAGCGCCGCGGGGGCGAAGATCGATCCCCACGTCTCGCTGCCGATGGCGAACGGCACCAGCGCCGCCGCCACCGCCGCGCCGGGCCCGCTGGACGACCCGCCGCTCCAGTAGTCCGGGTTCCACGGCGTGCGCCCGGGCCCGGTGAACGACGCGTCCGCCTGCTCGTAGCCAAAGCCGCCGGCCAGCTCCACCGACGCCAGCTTGGCCACCAGCACCGCGCCCGCCGACTTGAGCCGCTCCACCACCGCCGCGTCCGGCAGGCGCTGCTCGCGGTACGGCTGCGCGCCCCAGCTGGTGGGGTAGCCCTCCGCGCCGATCAGGTCCTTGGCGCCGTAGGGAACGCCGTGCAGCGGCCCGCGCCAGCGCCCGGCCGCGATCTCGTCGCGCGCCTGCCGCGCCTCCGCCAGCGCCCGTTCGCGCGTCACCATCACCAGCGCGCCCAGCGCGGGGCCGAAGCGCTCCAGCCGCGCCAGGTACGCCTCCGCCAGCTCCACCGGGTCCAGCCGGCGGGTGCGGACCTGCTCCGCCAGCTCCGCCAGCGAAAGGTGCAGCGTCTCCTCGGGGATGCTCACCGGGCGCCTCCCGGCACGCGGTAGACGAAGGACGGCTCCGTGGCGATCGGCAGGGGAAAGCGCCGCAGCCGCTCGGCGGTGGAGAGCACGCCGCTGATGCTGCGCTGCACCTTCGCCATCTCCTCCGCCGTCATCCGGTCGCCGTACTGCACGCGGATGGCGTCCGCCAGCGCGCGCGCCAGCGGCGTGGGCTCCTGCTGTGCGCCTGCCGCCGCGGGTGCGGGAGCAGGCGCTGCGGCCGGTGCCGCGGCGGGCGCGGGGGCCGTCTCCGGCGCGGCGGCGGCGCAGGAGGCCAGCACCGGCGTCACCGCCGCGGCGACGGCCGCCTTCGCGAAGTCGCGCCGCGTGAGGTCGTGGGATTCGTTCGCCATCGGAAGAACCGGGCGGAGTGTGGATCCTGTGAATCGGATGTTTACGACAGGATACGCCGGCGGGTGACGGCGCGACAGGGTGCCGGTCCCGCGCCCCAGCGACTGAAGTCGCCGCAACGACTACACGCTCTCCGCCTTCGCGGACACGGGCCGCAACCCCTCACGATCGCGGCGGAGCAGTCCGCGCGGGCGGACCTCGCGAATTTCCAGCGGCGAATTATGCCCATTGCGGATCAAATCCGGTAACTGCTTCCACCGGAACTCGCCACCACGCTCCTGAGGCAGCGGTGGAGTCCGCGAAGGCGGACTCTGCGAATTTCCAGCGGCGACTTCAGTCGCTCCGGCGCGGGCGCGGCGATTCCCGGTTTAGATCCACAAGGGGGCATCATTCGCTCCTGGAGAGCAGGTCCGCGATTCCGGCTGGGTCATGAAGGCGCACCACTCGTCCGCACTCACGCACTCCCTACAACCCGTACTCCTTGAGCTTCTGCCAGAGCGTGGTGCGCCCCATGCCGAGCGCGGCGGCGGCGCGGGTGCGGTTGCCGTCGGCTTCCTCCAGCGCGTGCAGGATGGCCTCGCGCTCGGCCTCGGCGCTGGGGGCGACGTAGCGCCGCGCCGGCTCGGGCGCCCGGTGCTCCGCCTTGCGCGCGTCGCCGTTGCCGTTGGAGTGGGCGCCCACGCCGGCGGTGGCGCCCTCGCGTACCTCCTCCGGCAGGTGGTGGGGAAGGATGCGGCCGCCCTCGCAGACGATGCAGGCGTACTCGATGGCGGTCATCAGCTCGCGCACGTTGCCGGGCCAGTCGTACGCCTGCATCACCCCCACCGCCTCGTCGCTGATGCCGCCGATGCGCCGGTGCGGCTCCACCCGCTCGTTCCACCGCGCCAGCGCCGCGCCGGCCAGGGCGGGGACGTCCTCCGGGCGGTCCTTGAGCTCCGGGACGCGGATCTGGAACACCTTCAGGCGAAAGTAGAGGTCCTTGCGAAAGGTCCCCTCCTCCACCATCGCCTCCAGGTCGCGGTGCGTGGCGGCCACCACGCGCACGTCCACCTGCACCGGGCGCGAGGTGCCCACGCGCACCACCTCGCGCTCCTGCAGCACGCGCAGCAGCTTGGCCTGCATGGCGGGCGACACGTCGCCCACCTCGTCCAGGAAGATGGTGCCGTGGTTCGCCTCCTCGAACATCCCCTTACGCTCCTGCACCGCGCCGGTGAAGGCGCCGCGGGCGTGCCCGAAGAGCTCCGACTCCAGCAGCCCCTCCGCCAGCGCCGAGCAGTTGACCGCCAGGAAGGGCCGGCTGCGGCGCGGGCTTTCCTCGTGGATGGCGCGGGCGATGAGCTCCTTTCCCGTCCCCGTGGCGCCGCGCAGCAGGACCGTGCTTTCGGTGGGCGCGACGCGCGCGATGGCCCGCTTCACGTCGCGCATCCTGGCCCCCGTGCCCACGATGCGGGATGCGCCCGCACCCAGGACCGGCTCGCGGCGGGCCAGGATGGCCTTGATCTTGGAGCGCAGGAGCGCGTTGTCGCAGGGCTTGGTGAGGTAGTCGTCCGCGCCCAGCTTGAGCGCCGCCACCGCGCTGTCCACCGTGGCGAAGCCCGTCAGCATCAGCACCGGCACGTCGTTCCCCGCCTGGCGCAGCTCCTCCAGGACGGAGAGCCCCGTGCGCCCTTCCATGCGCAGGTCCAGCAGAACCATGTCGAACTGGTCGCCGCGCAGCTTCTCCAGCCCGGCGTCACCGCTGGGCGCCGCCTCCACCTCGTAGCCCTCGTCGGCCAGCAGGGCGCCGGTGCCCACGCGAAAGGCGCGGTCGTCGTCGATGATCAGGATGCGGGCGGTGTCCGCCATGTGCTCTCGTTTCTTTCGTTGATGAACTGCCGAACTGAAACTACGCCGACGGATGGGGAGGCGGGCGTGCCAACGGGAATCCCGCCGTCCGCGCGGGGCCCCTCCCCGGCCCCTCCCCGCTCGTTCCTCGCGGAGAGGGGGAGAAATGCAGCTGTGGACGGCATCGACCCATCCACGCGACGGGAGACCGTGGGGTGTACACCCTCTCCCGCGCAGTTTGCGGGAGAGGGTGCGGCTCTCAGGCCGCGGGTGAGGGCCCTCGGGGGGTAAGCCCGCCGTCCACCCCATCACCCCATCACCTCAGTCCGCCGCCACCGCCTCCCGCTCCGCGCCCTCCCGCGCGTGTCCGGCCTCCGACACCGACTCGTCCAGCGTCTCGCGCGGCAGGCGCACGGTGAAGCGGCTCCCCTTGCCGCGGGTGCTTTCCACGTCGATGCGCCCGCGGTGGCCGCGGATGATCCCCTCCGAGACGAACAGGCCCAGCCCGATCCCCGTGACCCCGGGCTTGGTGGTGTAGAACGCCTCGAAGATGTGCGGCAGGTCCGCCTCGCTGATCCCCGATCCGGTGTCCTCCACCACCACCTCCACCGCGTCGCCGTTCGCCCGCGTGGCCACGCGCAGGCGGCCCCCGTCCGGCATGGCGTCGCTGGCGTTGGCGATCAGGTTCGCCAGCACCTGCTGGATCGCCTCCGGGTGCGCCACCACCGGCGGCAGCCCCGGCGCCAGCTCGGCCTGCACCTCGATGCCGCGCGCCCTGAGCTCCGGCGCGGCCAAGGTGAGCACCCGCGCGGCCACCGTGTTCAGGTTCAGCAGGCTCGAGGCGTCGGACTGCGGGCGGCTCTGGTCCAGCAGGCGGCGCGTGAGCGACGCCATCCGCCGCAGCTCCTCCTGCGCCAGCTCCAGGAACTCGCGGTTGGGGTCGTTGGGGTCGCCGCGGCGCTCCAGCGCCTCCAGGCAGTTCTGGATGTTGTAGATGGGGTTGTTGATCTCGTGCGACAGCTGCGCCACCAGCCGGCCCATGGCCGCCAGCTTCTCGCGGTGGATCATCTCCGCCTGCGCGGAGCGCAGCCGCGACTCGCGGTCCGCGATGGCCCGCCGCATCTCGCCGAAGGCGCGCGCCAGCTGGCCGATCTCGTCCATCCCCGTCTTGGGCAGCGGCGCCGCGAAGTCGCCGCGCGCCATCCGCGCCGACGCGTCGGCCAGCGCCTTCGCCGGGCGCCACACGATGCGCGAGATCACCGCCGCCAGCACCAGCGCCAGCACCAGCGCCGCGAGGCCGATGCCGAACAGCGACCGCTTGATCGCCGTTGCCACCTCCAGCTCCTGGCTGATGGGGCGCAGGAAGATGGCGCTGGTGGGCAGGCCGCGCACCGGCAGCGTCACGGCCGAGGCCATGTACGCCTGGTCCGCCAGGATCGTCCGCGCCGCCGGCGACCTTCGCAGCGCCTGCAGCTCGTCGCGGTCCAGCCGGGTCTCCGCGCTGTCGGAAATGGTGGTGCCGATCAGCGAGTCGCCCACCATCAGCACCACCTCGGTGTTGCGCCCCGCCAGGTCGGCCTTCTTGATCCCCGCCGCGCTCAGCCGCCGGCCCACGCCCACCTGCCCCAGCCGCACCGAGTCCGCCCAGATGGGCGCCAGCGCCAGCCGCAGCGGCTCGCCGCCGTCTTCGGGAAGGGTGACGATGGTCTCCAGCTCCCCCGCGCTGGCGATTGCGCGCGCGTCCAGCCGCGGCCCCTGGACCGACCGGCCGGTGCTGTCGATGAGGATGGGGATCTCCGTCTCGCGACGCTGCTGCAGCGGCCCCTGCACCCTGCGCCGCGCGCGGTCCGTGGCCTCGGGGTCCAGGCGCTGGCGGATCAGGCGCTCCGCCTGCCGCACGTTTCCCGCGGCCCACGCCTTCGCCACGGTGGTGTCCAGCGCAAGGACGCTGGCGGTGAACGTCATCAGCCGGTCGTTCTCCGTCCAGTTGAACTGCAGCGACACGCTGGCCCCGTCCAGCTCGTCACGGGCGCGCTCGTACACGCCGCGCTCCACCGCCTGGGCGATGAGCAGCAGCGCCGGCACCACGATGAGGAGCGCCGTGGCGGCGAAGAGAAAGAAGACCTTGGTGCGGAGCGACAGGCGTCTCATCGCGGACCCGTTCCGTTGTTCCGCGCCCGGCCTCCGGGTGTTCACTGAACGGCTGCGGAGTGTTCAGTGAACGGTCGCGGGGCCCGTCCGGCGCGTCCGCGAACCGCCCGGAGCGGGCGGAGAATGCGCGAAAGTTAAGGCGTGGCGCGGATTTTCGCCACCTGGTACCGGCAGGTGCCATTCGGCACATCCGTTGCCAAATCCCCGGCCCGACCGCGCAGGGCGCGGACCGGCGGCCGGCCGAACCCGGCCGGGTGCAACAACACACACGGGAGTACAGTGATGATCAAGCGCATCTTCTCGGTTGCGGCGCTGAGCCTGATGGTTGCGGCCTGCGGCGGCGGCGACGAGAACGGCGAGGTGGTGGACCAGGACACCAGCAGCGCCGTGATCCAGGGCACCGACACCGTCAACCAGCCGACCGTCGTGCCGACCGCGGACACCGTCACCACGACCACCACCACCACGGTGGACACCAGCCAGGGCCAGGCCGCCACGGGCGACACGGTCAGGCGCGACACCGCGCAGCACTGAGCGCTGCTGCTGGCCGGCGCGCGAACGCGCGCC
>DATAAG010000117.1:0-3068 GCA_036260235.1 Longimicrobium sp. | reverse complement strand
GCTGCCGGTGCTGCCGCCGGTGGTGCCGACCGAGCGCACGGGGGCGCTGCCGCTGTCGTTCGCGCAGGAGCGGCTGTGGTTCATCGACCGGCTGGAGCCGGGAAGCGCCGTCTACAACATCCCCGTGGCATGGCGCCTGGGCGGTGCCCTGGACCAGGCGGCGCTGGAGCGCGCGCTGGGGGAGATCGTCCGGCGCCACGAGGCGCTGCGGACGGTCTTCGCCGAGGTGGACGGCTCGCCGGTGCAGGTGATCGCGCCCTTCGGCGGGCTCGCCCTGCGGGTGGAGGACCTGTCGGCGCTGAGCGAGGCGGATCGCGAGGCGGCGGTGAGGCGCCGGGCCGGCGAGGAGGCGCGGCGGGCGTTCGACCTCGCCGCGGGACCGCTCTTCCGTGCGGCGCTGCTGCGGCTGGGTGAGGAAGATCACGTGCTGCTGCTCTCGATGCACCACATCGTCAGCGACGGGTGGAGCATGGGGGTGCTCTTCCGGGAGCTGTCCGCGCTGTACGAGGCGTACCTGGCGGGGCGTGAGTCGCCGCTCTCCGAGCCGGCGGTGCAGTACGCCGACTATGCGGTGTGGCAGCGCGAGCAGCTGGCGGGCGAGGCCCTGGATCGGCAGCTCTCGTACTGGAAGGAGCGCCTGAGGGGCGCGCCGGAGCTGCTGGAGCTGCCCACCGACCGTCCCCGGCCGCCGGTGCAGACGTACCGGGGCGCGACGGTTCCGGTGGAGCTCTCCCTCGAGCTGCTGGAGCGTCTCCAGCGGCTGGGGCAGAGCGAGGGCGCGACGCTGTACATGACGCTGCTGGGCGCCTTCCAGGTGCTGCTGGGCAAGTACGCCGGTAGCGAGGACGTGGTGGTGGGGAGCCCGATCGCCGGACGCACGCGCGGGGAGGTGGAGGAGCTGATCGGCTTCTTCGTCAACACGCTGGTGCTGCGCACCGACCTCTCGGGAAATCCGAGCTTCCGCGAGGTGCTGCGGCGGGTGCGGGAGGTGACGCTGGGCGCGTACGAGCACCAGGAGGTGCCGTTCGAGAAGCTGGTGGCCGAGCTGCAGCCGGAGCGCAGCTTGAGCCACTCGCCGCTCTTCCAGGTGATGTTCACACTGCAGGACGCCGGGGGCGGAGGAGGCGCGCTTCCGGGCCTGAAGGTCGGCGGCGTTGGTGCGGCGATGGAGATCGCCAAGTTCGATTTCTCCCTGACGCTCGCGGCGACTTCGCGCGGACTGCGGGGAGGACTGACCTACAGCACGGACCTCTTCGAGCGCGGCACGATCGAGCGGATGCTCGGCCACCTGGCACGGGTGCTGGAGCAGGTCGCCGCGGACGCGGACGTGCGGCTTTCGCAGCTGGAGCTGCTCGGGGATGCGGAGCGCGCGCTCGTGCTGGAGGCGTGGAACCGGACGGCGGCCGAGTATCCGGCGGACCGGTGCATCCACGAGCTGTTCGAGGTGCAGGCGGCGCGCACGCCGGGGGCGGTCGCGGTCGTCTACGAAGGAGAGGCGCTGAGCTACGCGGAGCTGAACGCCCGCGCCAACCAGCTCGCCCACTACCTTCGGCGGCGTGGGGTGGGCCCGGAGGTGCGGGTGGGGATCTGCCTGGAGCGGAGCCTGGAGCTGGTGGTTTCCCTCCTCGCCGTGCTCAAGGCGGGCGGCGCCTACGTGCCGCTGGAGCCGGGGCATCCCGCCGGCCGGCTGGAGACGATGGCCGCCGACGCCGGAATCGCCCTGCTGCTGACGGTCGAGAGCCTGCGCGACGCCGTGCCGGCGCCGGCGGGCCTGCGGGTGGTTTCCATCGACGCCGCCTGGCCCGCGATCGCGGCCGAAAGCACGCACAACCCGGAGAGCGGCGCGGGGCCGGACACGCTGGCCTACGTGATCTACACCTCCGGCTCCACGGGCACGCCCAAGGGGGTGGCGGTAGAGCACGCGTCCATGGTGAACCACATGAGCTGGTTCATCCGCGAGTTCCAGGTGGGTCCGTGCGACCGGGTGCTGCAGAAGACCCCCATCAGCTTCGATGCCTCCGTCTGGGAGTTCCACGTCCCGCTGCTGGCGGGCGCGCGGCTGGTGCTGGCCGCGCCCGGCGGAGAGCGGGAGCCGCGCTACCTGGCGCGCACCGTCCGCGAGCAGGGGATCACCCTGCTGCAGCTGGTGCCGCCGCTGCTGCGGGTGCTGGCCGACGAGCCGGAGCTGCGGGAGTGCAGCGCGCTGCGCCTGCTCTTCTGCGGGGGCGAGGCGCTGGCGGGCGAGCTGGCCCGGCGGGCCGGCGAGCTGCTGCCGGCCGCGCGCGTGGTGAACCTGTACGGACCCACCGAGTGCTGCATCCAGGCCTGCACCCACGCGTGCGCGGCGGAGGACGGCGGGCTCGCGTTCGTCCCCATCGGCCGGCCGGTGGCCAACACGCGAGCCTACGTGCTGGGCCCGGGGCTGCAGCCCGCCGCGCCAGGGATCCCCGGGGAGCTGTACCTGGGCGGCGTGCAGGTGGCGCGCGGCTACCTGGGCCGCGCGGCGCTCACGGCGGAGCGCTTCGTTGCCGACCCCTTCGCGGCGCGGCCGGGGAGCCGGCTGTACCGCACCGGCGACCGTGCGCGGTGGCGGGCGGACGGCGCCATCGAGTATCTGGGGCGGCTCGACCACCAGGTGAAGGTGCGCGGCTTCCGCATCGAATTGGGTGAGATCGAGGCGGTGCTGCGCCGGCACGAGAGCGTCGCCGACTGCGTGGTGATGGCGCGCGCGGAGGCGGGCGAGCAGCGGCTGGTGGCGTACGTCGTGGCGGACGGGTCGGCCGGCGCGGACGTGCTGCGTGCGCACCTGGGCCAGGCGCTGCCAGCGTACATGCTCCCGTCCGCGTTCGTCTTCCTGGACGCGCTGCCGCTGACTCCGAACGGGAAGCTGGACCGAAAGGCATTGCCGGCGCCGGAGCTCGCGTCGTCGGAGGACCGGTACGTGGCGCCGCGCACCCCCGTGGAGGAGGTGCTGGCGGGGATCTGGGCGGAGGTGCTGCGCCTGGAGCGCGTGGGCGTGGAGGAAAGCTTCTTCGAGCTGGGCGGGCACTCGCTCCTGGCCACGCGGG
>DATAAG010000116.1:0-3662 GCA_036260235.1 Longimicrobium sp. | reverse complement strand
CAGCGTGGTGTTGACGAAGAAGGGGCTGGACGCGAAGTCGATCTGCGGGTTGGGCCGCGTGAAGTGCAGCGAGGGCGGGATCTCGCCCGTGCGCAGCGCGAGCGTGGTCTTGATGAGGCCCGCGATCCCCGCCGCCACGTCCAGGTGGCCGATGTTGGTCTTGATCGAGCCGACGGCGCAGAAGCCCGTGCGGTCCGTCCCCGCGCGGAAGGCCCGGGTGAGCGCCTCGATCTCGATGGGGTCGCCCAGCTCCGTTCCGGTGCCGTGCGCCTCCACGTAGGTGATGGTGGCGGGGTCCACCTCCGCGGCGGCGTGCGCGGCGCGGATGGCGGCGGCCTGCCCCTCTACCCGCGGCGCGGTGAAGCCGACCTTGGCGGAGCCGTCGTTGTTGATGGCCGACGCCAGGATCACCGCGTGCACGGTGTCGCCGTCCGCCAGCGCGTCTTCCAGCCGCTTGAGCGCCGCCACGGCCACGCCGCTGCCGGCGACGGTGCCCTTCGCGTCCGCGTCGAAGGCCCGGCAGTGTCCGTCCGGCGAAAGGATGTTCCCCTGCTGGTAGATGTAGCCGGTGTGCTGGTTCGCCGCGACGGCCGAGCCGCCGACCAGGGCCATGTCGCAGTCGCCCCCCAGCAGCGCCTGGCAGGCCATGTGCACCGCCACCAGCGAGGTGCTGCACGCCGTCTGCACCACCACGGCAGGGCCTTCGAGCCCCATCTTGAACGCCGCGCGGGTGGCCAGGAAGTCCTTGTCGTTCCCCATGTTCACGACCGCCGCGCCGGCCGCGGCGGTCACATCGGGGCGGGAGAGCAGGTTCAGGTAGTAGCTGTTCATGCTGGTGCCCGCGTACACGCCCACGCGGCCGGGGACGCGCGCGGAATCGTAGCCGGCGTGCTCCAGCGCCTCCCACGCCACCTCCAGGAACAGGCGCTGCTGGGGATCGGTGACCTGGGCCTCGCGCGGGGTAATGCCGAAGAAGGCGGCATCGAAGCGATCCACCTCCGCCAGCGCGCCCCGGGCGGGGACGTACGCCGGGTTGGTGCGCAGCGACTCCGGCACCCCCGCGGCGGCCAGCTCCTCGTCGGTGAAGTGGCGGATGGACTCCACCCCGGCGCGCAGGTTGGCCCACAGGGCGTCCACGCCGGGCGCGCCGGGAAAGCGCCCTGCCATTCCCACGACGGCGATCTCCAGCCCGGTGGGCTCCTTGGTCTGGCTCATCGATCGCTCGAAAGCTTGTTCATTCGTCGTCAAAGAACAGGGAACAGCCTGCTCACCCGGTCACCCCGTCACCCCGTGACCCCGTCACGCCAGCCCGCCCCCTCGCCCGCAGCCTGTGCCGCCCGTCCCGCACCCGCGCGTCGTCCGCCGGGGCGGCGTCCGGCTCCGGCGCGGGGACGTCCAGCGCCGCGGCCAGGTCGCTCACCGTAAGGTAGCGGAAAAGGTGAGTGATGGGCACCGGCTGGCCGAACGCCTCGCGCAAGCGCGCCTGCACCCGCACCAGCAGCAGCGAGTGGCCGCCCAGGTCGAAGAACCGGTCGTACGCGCCCACGCTCTCCACCCCCAGCACCTCGGCCCACGCCGCGGCCACCTTGCGCTCCGCCTCGGTGCGCGGCGCCACGTACCGGTCCGCGTCGGCCGCGTACTCCGGCGCCGGCAGCGCCCTGCGGTCCAGCTTCCCGCTCGGAGTCAGCGGCAGCCGCTCCAGCGGGACGAACGCCGCCGGCACCATGTGCTCCGGCAGGCTCTGGCGCAGGTGCTCCCGCAGCTCATCCGCCTCCACGCCACCGACTACGTACGCCACCAACCGCTTCTCGCCCGGCTCGTCCTCCCGCACGATCACCCGCGCATCGAGCACTTCCGGGTGCGCCGACAGCGCGGCCTCGATCTCGCCCGGCTCGATGCGGAAGCCCCGGATCTTCACCTGTTCGTCCACCCGCCCCAGAAACTCCAGCTCGCCCCGGGCCGACCACCGCACCCGGTCGCCCGTGCGGTAGAGCCGCGCACCCGGCTCGCCGCTGAACGGGTCAGGGACGAACCGCTCCGCCGTCAGCGCCGGCCGCCCCAGGTACCCGCGCGCCACCTGCGCCCCCCCGACGTACAGCTCCCCCGGCACTCCCACGGGGACCGGCATGGCCGTGCCGTCCAGCACGAACGCCGCGCGGCCGGGCAGCGGCCGCCCGATGGGCACCACGGGTCCCGCGTACCCGCCCGGGTAGTCCCCCGGGAGCGGGAACGTCGTCGCGGTGATCACCGCCTCCGTCGGCCCATAGGCGTTCACCAGGCGCGCCGGGCTCTCCACGCCGCCGCGCCACCGGCCCACCGCCTCCGTGGGCATCGCCTCCGCCCCCACGATCAGGAGGCGCAGGTCCGGGAGCGCGCTTCCACCCGCCGTCGCGGCCACCTCCCGCCAGTACGCCGGAGGCAGGTTGGCAACCGTGACTTTGGCCTCGCGCACCCGCGCCGGCCACTCCTCCGGAGGCCAGAGATCCGCGCCGCGCAGCACCAGACCCGCTCCCGCCAGGAGCGGAAGGAAGAGCTGCTCGACCGCCACGTCGAAGCCGAAGGAGGCGAAGTGGAGCACGCGGTCGGCGGCGCCGATCTCCAGCTCGCGCGCGAACCCGGCCAGGTGTGCCGCGGCGGCTCCGTGCTCGACCCCGACGCCCTTGGGACGCCCGGTGGAGCCGGAGGTGTAGATCACGTATGCCAGGCTCCGTGGGCCCGCCCCGCTCTCCGGGCGCTCCGCGCTCTCCCCGGCGGTCCCCGCCCACTCCCCGTCCACGCTCACCACCCGGCCCCCCGGCTGGGGCGGGAGCGCCGAGCGCAGTCCCTCCTGCGTCAGCAGCACCGAGATCCCCGCGTCGGCCAGCATGTACGCCAGCCGCTCCGCCGGGTAGCCCGGGTCCAGCGGCACGTACGCCCCCCCGGCCTTCAACACTCCCAGCACCGCCACCAGCAGCTCCAGGCTCCGCTCCAGGCACACCCCCACGCGTACCTCGGGTCCCACGCCCAGCGCGCGCAGGTAGTGCGCGAGCCGGTTCGCACGCGCGTCCAGCTCGGCGTACGTCAGCTCCGCTCCCTCGAAGACCACGGCCACCGCCCCGGGCGTGCGATCCGCCTGGGTCTCGAAGAGCTGGTGGATGCAGAGGTCGGCGGGAACCTCGGCCGCCGTCCGGTTCCCCTCCTCCAGCACGAGCGCGCGCTCCGCCTCGCCGAGCAGCTCCAGCCGCGAAAGCCGCACGTCCGCGTCCGCGGCGACCTGCTCCAGCACCCGCTCCAGGTGGCCGAGCATCCGCTCGACCGTGCCGCGCTCGAAGAGGTCGGTGCTGTAGTTCAGTCCGCCGCGCAGGCCCTGGGGGGTCGCCGCGAGCGTCAGGGAGAGATCGAACTTGGCGATCTCCATCGCCGCGCCGACGCCGCCGACCTTCAGGCCCGGAAGCGCGCCTCCTCCGCCCCCGGTGTCCTGCAGGGTGAACATCACCTGGAAGAGCGGCGAGTGGCTCAGGGACCGCTCGGGCTGCAGCTCCGCCACCAGCTTCTCGAACGGCACCTCCTGGTGCTCGTACGCGCCCAGCGTCGCCTCCCGCACCCGCCGCAGCACCTCGCGGAAGCTCGGATTTCCCGAGAGGTCGGTCCGCAGCACCAGCGTGTTGACGAAGAAGCCGATC
>DATAAG010000115.1:0-3477 GCA_036260235.1 Longimicrobium sp. | reverse complement strand
CTCACGCACTCACGCACTCACGCACTCACGCACTCACGCACTCACGCACTCACGCACTCACGCACTCACGGAAGATCCGCGTTGATGATCGGCAGCGAAAGAATGCCGGTGCTGGTGAGCGCGTACAGCCGCAGGTTCACGAACGCCGGGTCGCCCGGCGCCCGCGGCGCCACCACCAGCGCCCCCACCACCGGGTCGCGGATGTAGATGCGCTTGACCAGCTCGAAGTGGAAGGCGTCGATCACGTCCACGAACGGCCGCCCGTTGTCCAGCCCCGAGACGAAGCCCAGCCGCTGCGTGCCGAGCGGGTAGTTGCGGGCGTCCGGGTGCAGCGCCACCCCGCCCGCCGGCGACCCGCTCACGATCTCGCCCTGCTGGCGCAGCGCGCTGTTGAAGAAGTACACCTTGTCGCCGCGCGCCGCGCCCAGGCTGCCGTCGAAGTTCAGCCCCAGGCCGATCACCCGGTCCGCCGCGTTGCTGATCAGGTCCCGCACGTCGCCGCGCGACACCAGCGAATCGCCCACCGCCTCGAACATGGGGATGCGCGCGTTGGTGCGCACGCCCTCGCCCACCGCCACGAAGCGCCGGTTGGTGCTGCTGGCCACGAAGGTGGTGTCGGCGAAGCCCACGTCCTCGATGTCGGCGCCCAGGTCCAGCCGCGTGTCGTACCGCTGCCCCTGCGCGTTGGGCGGCTGCGACCGCAGCTTGGTCAGCGAGTCGCTGACCTCCGCCGGGAAGCCCGTGATGCACTGCGGGTCCGTGGTGTCGCCCAGGCGGCGCCGCGGGCACACCATCACGAACGAGGGCGGCACCTGGAACGCCGAGTCGGCGTTCACTACGATGGCGCGCCCCGCCTCGTGGCGGTCCACGTAGCCGATGAAGATGTCGGAGCGCAGCTTGCGCGGGTCGTACAGCCGCACCGTGCCGTCCTCCGCCGCCGGCGTGGGCGCCGTGCTGTACACCAGCAGCCCGTTGCTGGCCTGCGCCAGGAACTGCGGGCGGTCGCTGTAGTCGTGCAGCCTCACCACGCCCACTTCGCCCGTGAGCGGGTCGAAGAGCACGCTGAACAGCCGCTCGTTCACCGTGAAGATGCGCGCGCCCTCCGCCTCGTTCAGCACGGCGCCGCCCAGCGGGATGACCGAGATGTTGGTGCCGCCGCTGTTGGCCACGTACAGCGAGTCGCGGAACCGCCCCAGCGCCAGCCCCCACGGCTTGGAGCCCACCTGCACCGGCCGGCCGTACACCGTGCCGCCCACCGGCAGCAGCTCCACGCGGTTGCGGCTGTAGTTGGACAGGTAGATGAAGTTGCTGTCCGCCACCAGGTCCGCCACCACGTCCTGCCCCGTGGGGCCCGGCCGGTCGATGGTGAGCCCCCGCGCCAGGAACACCCGCACCAGCCGCCCGGTCCCGGACGAGAGGTGAATGCCCCCCGCCCCCACCGTGCACGGCAGCTCCTGCGGCGTGTTCTCACGGGTGGCCGCGCCGCAGTTGCCCTGCACGTCGCGCGACCAGGCCGTCACCTCCAGGTCCACCTCGAAGGTCTCGTGGGGGTCCAGCCCCAGGTCCGCGAAGGCGAACCGGAAGGTGCCCCCGGTCACCTGGCCGCGGCCCACGTAGATGCGCAGCGTGTCGGGCGGGTCCACCGGCGGCGTCTGGTCGCGCAGGATGGCCAGCACCGTCACCCCCACCGAGTCCACCCGGTTTTCGTCGGCGCCGGACACCTGCACGGTGAACGAGTCCTGCTGCTCCACCCGCTCGGGGATCTGGAACGAGAAGGTGGTCTTGGGCGGCACCTGGTCCTGCTGCGGCTCGCGGATGGTCACCGACAGCTGCGGCGCCGCGCCCACCAGGTTGCTGCCCGACACCGCCGTCGCCGTGAGCGTCACCGCCCCCCGCGCGGCGATGGGGATGGGGATCACCAGCGTGGTGTCCACCGACGGAAGGGCGGTGGGAAGCTGGATCGGCATCTGGAACTGCATGGCCCCCGTCCCCGTCAGCAGCACCGACTGGATCAGGTCGCGCGTGTCGGCGGCCGTCACCGTCACCGTGAGCTGCGTCCCCGCGAAGGCCTCGTCGTCCTCGACCGCCAGCGTCACCCGCGGGCCGCCCAGGTTCACCCGGAAGGTGTCCGAGGCGGTGTTGCCGGCGGTGTCGGCGGCCGTCACCACCACGTAGATCCCGGCCTCCGGCAGCGTGTCGGCGGTCGCGTACAGGAAGCGGTCCAGCGTGGTGTCGCGCACCACCCGCCCCGCCGCCCGCAGGTCCACCGTCTTGGTGGTGAAGCGGTCCACCCGGGTGGCCGTGCCCAGCACCTCGCTGCCGCGCACCGCGTACGCGTCGAACTGCACCGAGGCCAGCATGGTGTTGTCGGTCACCCGCGCCCGCACGAAGAGCGAGTCGCCCACCGCCACGTTGTCCGTCTGCGTGTCGGGAAGGACAATCTGCACCGCCGGGCGGGTGCTGTCGGCCGCGGGGTTGCCCCCCCCGTCCGGCCCGGGCCCCGGCCGGGGCTGAAAGGGGTTGCGCGAGCCGTCACAGGCCGCCAGCGCGGCGGCGCCCATCAGGGCCGCCGCCAGGGCGGCCCTGCCTCGGAACAGTTTCATCGGGGTACCTCTACAGGGGTCTATCCAGCACCGGCGTCAGGACGCCGGCTGCCGCACGATGTGGGGGGTGACCAGGATGAGGAGGTCCTGCTTGTTCTCCGAGCGGTCCGTCACCCGGAACAGCCCGCCGATCAGCGGCAGGTCCATCAGGAAGGGAATGCCGCTGCGCGTCTCCTCCACGCGCGTCACCGTCAGCCCGCCGATCACCACCGTCTCGCCGTCCTGCGCCAGCACCTCGGTCTCCGCCTGCTGGCGGGTCACGTTCAGCAGGTTGTTCTCGGTGGTGCGCGGGTTGGAGTTCTCCGCCCGCAGCGCCAGCCGCACCCGCCCGTCGGCGGTGATGTGCGGCGTCACCTCCAGCTCGATGCCGGCGTCCACCTGCACCGGCTGCAGCGTCACCGCGCCCCCCACGCCGCCGGTGGCGCTGGCGGTCAGGAAGGTGATCTCCTCGCCCACGAAGATGCGCGAGGTGGTGTTGTCCAGCATGGTGATCTGCGGCATCGCCTGCACGTCGGCGATGTCGGTGCTCTGCAGCGCCGTGATCAGCGCGATCAGGCTGAAGCGGTTGGCCAGCAGCAGGCTCACCGCCACGTCCAGGGTCGCCGCGTCGATCTCGGCGCCGGCGTTGCCGATGGCGCCGATGGAGGGGCCGCCCAGCACGAAGCGGTTGTCGGTGCTGCTTTCGCCCGTGGGCTGGCCCGTCACCGGGTCGTAGATCGGGCTCTCCACCAGGGTGCCGAAGCTGTTCCCCTGGAAGTCCTTCAGGTCGTAGCGAATGCCCAGCGCCTCCAGCTGGGTGCGGTCCACGAAGATGATCTTGGCCTCGATGGCCACCTGCGGCACCGGCACGTCCAGCGTCTGGATGAGCGCCTGG
>DATAAG010000114.1:0-5635 GCA_036260235.1 Longimicrobium sp. | reverse complement strand
TGCTACCACGCGCTGGGGGTGATCCACAACCGCTGGACGCCGCTCACGGAGCGGTTCCACGACTACATCGCCACGCCCAAGAGCAACATGTACCAGTCGCTGCACACGACCATCTTCGGTCCGGGCGGGCGGCTGTACGAGATCCAGATCCGCACCCGCGAGATGCACCGCACCGCGGAGTACGGCATCGCGGCCCACTGGAAGTACAAGGAAGGGCCGCGCGGCGACGACGTGGACGAGACGCTCACCTGGTTCCGCCAGGTGCTGGAGTGGCAGCAGGAGACGAAGGAGCCGGAGGAGTTCATGGAATTCCTCCGCATCGACCTGTTCCAGGACGAGATCTTCGTCTTTACCCCCATGGGCGACGTGAAGCAGCTGCCCAAGGGAGCCACGCCCATCGACTTCGCCTTCACGGTGCACACGGAGGTGGGGCTGCACTGCGCCGGCGCGCGGGTGAACGGCCGGCTGACGCCCATCACCCGGGAGCTGAAGAACGGCGACCAGGTGGAGATCATCACCGACGCCAAGCAGCGCCCCTCGCGCGACTGGCTGGCGTTCGTGAAGACGGCGCGCGCGCGCAACAAGATCCGCCAGTGGATCAAGGAAGAGGAGTTCGGCGACAGCCTGCGGCTGGGGCGCGACTTCATCGAGCGCGAGATCCGCAAGGCGCGGCGCGAGAAGGTGTCGGAGGAGCGCTTCAACGAGGCGGCCAGGGCGCTGGAGCTGCCCGACGCGGACCACCTGTTCGCCGCGCTGGGCCGCGGCGACCTGGGCCCGTCCGCCGTGATGCGCGCGCTCTGGCCGGAGACGGTGGAGGAGCCGCCCAAGCAGCCGTCGGCGTTCGAGCGGCTGGTGTCGCGGGTGCGGGGGGAGCAGGCCAGCGCGCCCCTGCGGGTGCAGGGGATGAGCAACCTGATGGTGCGCTACTCCCAGTGCTGCCAGCCCGTCCCCGGCGACAAGGTGATCGGCTACGTGACGCGCGGGCGCGGGGTGAGCGTGCACCGCATCGACTGCCCCAACATCCTGCAGCTGCGCGAGCACCCGGAGCGCCGGGTGGAGATCGACTGGGACGGCGACGGCGCGGACCGCTTCTTCGTGCGGCTGGCGATGGAGGGAACGGACCGCCGCGGGCTGTTCGCCGACATCGCGAGCGCCATCAGCGCCACCAACACCAACATCAAGAGCGCCGACATCAACGCCGACCAGCACGGCATGCGCGGCGAGTTCGTGGTGGAGATCGAGAACCTGGCGCACCTGAACCGGGTGCTGAGCGCGATCAAGAAGGTGAAGGGGGTGGTGCGGGTGGAGCGGCGGGAGCAGCCGGACGAGCCGGGGGCGAGGGAATAGGTTACGGGGGACAGGTTACAGGGGACAGGTTACAGGGGGCAGCCTGCGGCTGCGGGGGAACGGGCCAATCCGCGGGCGGGCTGCCGTTGCTGCTGTAACCTGTTCCCTGTAACCTGTAACCTTTCGTTCGTGAACGCCGGGTTTTCTTCGGGGTACAATCGCGGTTGCTTCGTGAAGCTCCGTGCCCCGACCAGAGAGGAAGTCGATGCCGTTTGAACTGGTGTCTCCGTTCGCTCCCGCCGGCGACCAGCCGCGGGCGATCGACGAGCTGTCGGAGGGGCTGAAGCGGGGGGACAAATACCAGACGCTGCTGGGCGCCACCGGCACCGGCAAGACGCTGACGATGGCGCACGTCATCGCGCGGCACGGCAGGCCGGCGCTGGTGATGAGCCACAACAAGACGCTGGCGGCGCAGCTCTACGGCGAGATCAAGAGCTTCTTTCCGAAGAACGCCGTCGAGTTCTTCATCAGCTACTACGACTACTACCAGCCCGAAGCGTACGTCCCCAGCACCGACACGTACATCGAGAAGGACTCCTCCATCAACGAGGACATCGAGCGGCTGCGCCTGCGCGCCACCAGCTCGCTGATGGAGCGCGAGGACGTCATCATCGTCTCCTCCGTCTCGTGCATCTACGGCCTGGGCGACCCGCAGGAGTACCGGGCCCAGATGCTGGTCCTGTCCCAGGGGCAGGAGATCACCCGCAAGAAGATCCTGGAGGGGCTGGTCGCCATCCAGTACAAGCGCAACGACGCCGCGTTCGAGCGCGGCAACTTCCGGGTGCGGGGCGACACGGTGGAGGTCTACCCCGCGTACGAGGAGCAGGGCGTGCGCATCGAGCTGTGGGGCGACGAGATCGAGCGCATCTCCCGCTTCGACCCGCTGACGGGCGACACCATCGCCACCATGACGCGGGCGGCGATCTTTCCCGCCACGCACTTCGTCACGGCGCGCAACAAGCTGGAGCGGGCGGTGGACCGCATTCGCCGCGAGCTGGACGGGCGGCTGAAGGAGCTGCTGGGGCAGGGAAAGCTGCTGGAGGCGCAGCGGCTGGAGAGCCGGACCAACTTCGACATCGAGATGATGCTGGAGATCGGCACCTGCTCGGGGATCGAGAACTACTCGCGCCACATCGCGGGGCGCGAGGAGGGGGAGCGGCCGGCCTGCCTGTTCGACTACTTTCCCGAGGACTTCCTGGTCATCGTGGACGAGAGCCACGTTTCCGTCCCGCAGATCGGGGGGATGTACAACGGCGACCGGGCGCGCAAGCTCACGCTGGTGGAGCACGGGTTCCGCCTTCCCAGCGCGCTGGACAACCGGCCGCTGAAGTTCGAGGAGTGGGAGGAGCTGGTGCCCAAGGCGGTGTTCGTCTCCGCCACGCCGGGGGAGTACGAGCTGCGGCAGAGCGGCGGGGTGGTGGTGGAGCAGATCATCCGCCCGACCGGGCTGCTGGACCCGGTGGTGGAGGTGCGCCCGGTCCGCGGGCAGGTGGACGACCTGCTGGCGGAGATCCGCGTGCGCGAGGCACGCGACGAGCGGGTGCTGGTGACCACCCTCACCAAGCGGATGGCGGAGGACCTGACGGACTTCCTGCACCAGAACGGGGTGCGCGTGCGCTACCTGCACAGCGACATCCAGTCGCTGGAGCGGGTGGAGATCCTGCGCGACCTGCGGCTGGGCAAGTTCGACGTGCTGGTGGGGATCAACCTGCTGCGCGAGGGGCTGGACCTGCCGGAGGTGTCGCTGGTGGCCATCCTGGACGCCGACAAGGAGGGCTTCCTCCGCTCGGCCAGCTCGCTCATCCAGACGGTGGGGCGCGCGGCGCGCAACGCGGAGGGGACGGCCATCCTCTACGCGGACACGGTGACCGGCAGCATGCAGCGGATGATCGACGAGACCAACCGCCGCCGCGAGCTGCAGCGCCAGTACAACGAGGCGCACGGCATCATCCCCCGGACGGTGTTCAAGTCCGTCGCGGAGATCGAGGGGGCCACGCGGGTGGCGGACGCGCGCACGAAGGCGCAGGAGCCGGCCAGCGGGAGGCTGCGGGTGGCCGAGCGCAAGGTGCCCGCCGGCGCGGGGAAGAAGTCGCCGCAGGAGCTGCTGAAGGAGATCGAGCAGGAGATGCGCGACGCGGCGGCGCAGCTGGACTTCGAGCGCGCGGCGGTGCTGCGCGACCAGTACCTGGAGCTCAAGGCGGAGATGGACGGCGCCCGCCCCGGCCCGCAGCGCCGCTCCGTGTCCGCGCTGCGGGGGTGAAGGAGGGATGGAGGCGGTGCTGACGGAGGAGGCGCTGGTGCGCTGGGGCCGCCGCATCGGCGCGGAGGCGCGTACGCCGCTGGTGGTGGCGCTGCGGGGGGACCTGGGCGCCGGCAAGAGCACCCTGGCCCGCGCGGTGGCACACGGCGCGGGGGTGGAGGGCGACGTTCCCTCGCCCACCTTCAACCTGGTCTTTCGCTACGACACGCCGCGCGGGGTGCAGGTGCACCACCTGGACCTGTACCGGCTGGAGCGCCAGGACGAGGTGTGGGAGCTGGGGTGGTCGGAGCTGGGCGGGCCCGACGACCTGGTGCTGATCGAGTGGCCGGACCGGGCGGAGGCGCTCCTTCCCGCGCCGCGGTGGGAGGTGGAGATCGAGGACGAGGGCGACCCGACGGCCCGCCGCGTCACCGTCCGCGCCGTGGGCGAGGCGCCGCCGCTGCCGGCGTTCCCGGACGGAGGCGCCCCGTGAGGAGGGGAGCGGTGCTGGCGATCGACAGCTCCACGCGCGCGGCGTACGTGGCGGTGGAGGTGGACGGGTGCCTGGCGGCGGAGGAGACGGTCACCGCCCGCGCCAACGCCTCGTCCGCGCTGCTGCCGGCGGTGGACCGCGCGGTGCGCGCGGCCGGGGTGGCGCCGGCGGAGCTGGCGGCCGTCGTGGTGGGCGGCGGGCCCGGCTCGTTCACCGGGCTGCGCATTGCCGCGGCCACGGCCAAGGGGATCGTCCGCGCGCTCGGCGTGCCGCTGTACGCCTATTCCGGGCTGCTGGCGGCCGCGGCGGCCTGTCGTGACGGCGGCGGGCCCGTGTGTGCGCTCTTCGACGCGCGCAACCGCGAGGTCTTCGGCGGCTGCTGGCGCTTCGGCGCCGGCGTGGAGGAGGTGCTGGGCGTGACGGCGGCGGGGATCGACCAGGTGGTGGAGCGGCTGCGGGGGTGGCCGGTGCGCTTCGTGGGCGAGGGCGCCCTGCTGCACCGCGCGCTGCTGGCGGAGGCGTTCGGCCCGGAGGCGGTGGCGGAGGAGGAGCGGTCCGCGGCGGCGGGGCTGCTCTGGCTGGCGCGCGCCGTCCCGGACCTGGGGCGGGTGGAAGACGCGGCGGCGTGGGAGCCGGACTACGTGCGCGCGGCGGGGGTGGAGCGCATCGCCGCCGCGCGGGGAGCGGCGTGATGGCCAGCAGCGCCGAAGCCGTTGCCGCGCTGGCGCCCGCGCCGCGGTTCCGCATTCGCCGCGCGCACGAGCCGGACCTGCCGCGGGTGCTGGAGATCGAGCGCGAGTGCTTCTCCACGCCGTGGAAGGAGGTCACCTTCCGCGGGCTGCTGAAGCGCTCGGACACCGACCTGCTGGTGGCGGAGCGCGAGGACGGGCGGCTGGTGGGGTACGCCGCCGCGTGGACCGTCATCGACCAGTCCGAGCTGGGGAACGTGGCCGTCACCCCCGCGGCGCGCGGCGCGGGGGTGGGCGGCGCGCTGGTGGACGCCGTGGTGGAGCGCGTAAAGGAGCGCGGCGCCAGCGAATGCTACCTGGAGGTGCGCGAGTCGAACCAGGCCGCGCAATCCCTTTACCGCCAGCGTGGATTCATCGTGGTCGGGAGACGCCCGCGGTACTACTCGCTTCCCACGGAGGACGCGCTCGTGATGAGACTTCGTGTGGGAGATTTCTCTTGACATGGAGGCGGGGGCCGGCTAATCTGGCGCCGCATCCTGCTGTCTACTCCGTTCACCTCACGCATTCAGACGAGGAGGCGCTGTGTCTCGCAGCCTGAACAAGGCCATTCTCATCGGCAACCTGGGCCAGGACCCGGAGATCCGCACCACCGGCAGCGGCTCGCGCGTCGCGCAGTTCTCGCTGGCGACGACCCGCACCTGGAACGACCAGAGCGGGCAGAAGCAGGAGAAGACGGAGTGGCACCGGATCGTCGTGTGGGGCAAGCTGGTGGACATCGTGGAGCGCTACGTGAAGAAGGGCGACCGGCTGTACGTGGAGGGCGAGATCCAGTACCGCCAGTACGAGGACAAGGAAGGGGTGACCAAG
>DATAAG010000113.1:0-7197 GCA_036260235.1 Longimicrobium sp. | reverse complement strand
CACGTGGAACGCTCCCGCCGCCCCGCCGGATCGGCCCGGCGCACACCCCGGGGGAACGCAATTCACGTGCTCGCCTCGCCATCTGTTTGCCAGGAAAGTGGCGCCGTGGCACGACGGTGGCGTCGCCAGGGCGGTCGCGGGGGAATCCAAGGTTGTACAAACCATGTGCAATCTCCGGACCGCTGCTCCCGGCCAAGCGTGAGTGGGTGAGTGGGTGAGTGCGTGAGTGCGTGAGTGCGTGAGTGGGTGAGTGCGTGAGTGCGTGAGCGCGTGACGCGCGGGTCCGCGGGTCCGCGGGTTCGGCACCCCGGTCCGTGACGACTTCCGCCCGCGCCAGCCCGGCGCGAGCGGAACGGGCCCCGGCACACGATGCGCCGGCTTCTTCCATCCCCCGACGTGGAGGACACATGGCCAACCCGCGCTCGATCCCGAAACTCTGGGCGTGAAGACGTTCGTTCCCGGGCCGGGGACGGAGGAGTCCTCGGTTTTCGCCGACCGGTGCACCGGCTGCGTGAGCACCTGCGGCATCATCGAGCCCTGAGCGGCTCCGGCTGAACGCGGAAGCGAGCCCTGTCCACCCCCGACCGGCTGCCGTTCGTCGGAACGGCAGGCCGCTCCCTCCCGCGGGGCCGGCGCGATTCCCGCGTCTCGCGCGGTGGGTGGATCGGGGTTTTCCCGACACGGAGGTCGTCCCCCTCCCGGCGTGGAAAGGCTTCTCCACGCCGGCAATCTCCGTTACTTTTATTCCCTTCCTGCCAGCCGTTTCCCTTTTCTGCCGCCACACCCTTTGCTGCCGCATCCGTTGCCCCATTCATCCACCGGCTTTTCCGACAGTTCCCCGGCCGAAGCATCCGCCATCCGTCCCCAGCTTCCCGCGCTCGCGGGGCTGCGCTTCTACGCGGCCATGCACATCGTGCTGCTGCACACCTTTCGCGCGGGGTGGCTGCCGCCGGAGGCCGCGCGGCTGGTGCGCTGGGGCGCCAGCAGCGCCAGCCTGTTCTTCATCCTCTCCGGCTTCATCCTGACCTACGCGTACGCCGTGCGCGGCGGCGGCATGCGGGTGCCGGCGCGCCCGTTCTGGCGGCGCCGGCTGGCACGGCTGGCTCCGCCGGCGCTGGTGTGCCACCTGCTGGCGGCGCCGCTGGTGTGGACGTCGTACGGGCCGGTGGAGCGCTGGCTGCGCGCCGCCGCGACCGCCGGCGGGGTGCAGGCGTTCTGGCCCCCGTTCGCCAACTCGTTCAACAGCCCGGCATGGGCGCTCTCGTACCTGGCGCTGGGCTACCTGCTGCTCCCGGCCGTGCTGCGCCGGACGGCGGGGTGGGGCCCGCGCCGGCTCGTCGTGGCGATGGGCGCGCTCTGGGCGGCGATGCTGCTGCCCGCGGCGGCGTACGTCGTCGTCGCGCCCGCGGACCCGCTCTGGCGGACGGCGCTCTTCACCTTTCCGCTGGTGCGGCTGCCGGAGTTCCTGTTCGGGGTGATGCTGGCGCGGCTTTTCTGCGCGCGCGAGTGGCCGCGCCCCGCCGCGTGGGCGGCGCCGGCGGCGGCGGCGCTGCTCGCCGCCTCGCTCGTGCTCACGCCGGCCGTGCTCTTTCCGCTGAACCACAACGGCCTGTTCGCCCCCCTGCACGCGGCGCTGCTCTGGGCGCTGGCGGCGGGGACGGGCGGCTGGATGCACCGCGTCCTCGCCTCCCGCCCCTCGCGGCGCCTGGGCGAGGCCAGCCTGGGCATCTACCTGCTGCACGTGCCGGTGTACGCGTGGATGCTGCACTTCTTTCCGGACCTGGCCGCGTGGGGCCCCGCGCCCTCGGCCGTCTTCTACGCCGCGTTCCTGGGGGTGACGGTGGCGCTGGGCCTGGGCCTGGAGCGCGCGCTGGAGCGGCTGGTCGGGCGCGAGCGCAGGCCAGCGCCGGTCCCGGTCCCCGTGCCCGCGGTGCTCCGAGCCGACATCGCCGCCCCGCCCGTGCAGCCGCAGGCGAGCTGAGAGCCGCTAATCGCGGCCTCCGCCGGAGCGAACGAATTCGCCGCTGGAAATTCGCAAAGTCTGCCTGCGCGGACTGCACCGCAGCCAAATTCGCCGGACAGTTCGAGCGGAGGATGAGCCGAGATTACCGGATTAACTCGCATGGGCATGATTCGCCGCACGACCAGGCGCTGTCCGCCTTCGCGGAGACCCGCGGGGGGAAGGACCAGGCTGGTCCGCGGCCCACCTGCAGGGGATCACAGATTCCTCCGTCGGCGCCCGTGGATCGTGCAGGGGCCAGGATCACGTGAGGCGCCTCCCTCCGAATGACGGGTCGGGGTGGCACGGGACAGCGGCATCTCTGCGCGAGGTGCCGTTTCGTTTTTGGCGGCTGGTGCGTACTTTCATTGGACTTTCGCCCGCGCACCCGCGCGGGCGTCTGCATCCGTGCCATCGACCGCATCAGGAAAGACCGGAATCATGCCCCACCACAGGATCGCAGAGCTGCTGCGCGGCGCCGTGCCCGCGGGCGAGACCGTCACCGTCAAGGGCTGGGTGCGCACCCGCCGCGACAGCAAGGCCGGCCTCTCCTTCATCAACGTGCACGACGGCTCGGGCTTCGCGCCCATCCAGGTGGTGGCGAACAAAGACCTGCCCAACTACGAGAGCGAGGTGCAGCGCCTGACCGCCGGCGCGTCGGTGGTGGTGGAGGGCGAGCTGGTGGCCACGCCCGGGCGCCCGCAGCCGGTGGAGGTGCACGCGCGCGCGGTGCAGGTGCTGGGGTGGGTGGACGACCCGGAGACGTACCCCATCCAGCCCAAGCAGCACTCCATGGAGTTCCTGCGCTCCGTGGCCCACCTGCGCGTGCGCACCAACACCTTCGGCGCCGTGGCGCGGGTGCGGCACACGCTGGCCATGGCGGTGCACCGCTTCTTCGACAGCCGCGGGTTCTACTGGGTCCACACGCCCATCATCACCACCAGCGACGCCGAGGGCGCGGGCGAGATGTTCCGCGTCAGCACGCTGGACCTGGCCAACCTGCCGCGCACCCCCGGTGGCGGGGTGGACTTCTCGCGCGACTTCTTCGGCCGCAGCGCCTCGCTCACCGTCTCCGGGCAGCTGAACGTGGAGGCGTACTGCATGGCGCTGGGGAACGTGTACACCTTCGGCCCCACCTTTCGCGCGGAGAACAGCAACACCACCCGCCACGCGGCCGAGTTCTGGATGATCGAGCCGGAGATCGCCTTCGCCGACCTGCACGACGACGCCGACCTGGCCGAGGACTTCCTGAAGGCGATCGTCAGCGACCTGCTGCGCGAGCGGTCGGACGACATGGCGTTCTTCGACGAGCGCATCCAGCCCGGCGTGGTGGCGCGGCTGGAGGCGCTGGTGCGGACGGGGTTCGAGCGGATGGAGTACACCGACGCCGTCCGCCGGCTGCAGGCGGCCAAGAAGTCGTTCGAGTTCCCGGTGGAGTGGGGAACGGACCTGGCCACCGAGCACGAGCGCTACCTGACGGAGGAGGTGGTGGGCGGGCCCGTGGTGGTGATGAACTACCCGAAGGACATCAAGTCCTTCTACATGCGCCTCAACGACGACGGGCGCACGGTGGCGGCCATGGACGTGCTGGCGCCGGGGATCGGCGAGATCATCGGCGGGTCGCAGCGCGAGGAGCGGCTGGAGGTGCTGGACCGGCGGATGGAGGAGATGGGGCTGGACGCGGCCTCGTACTGGTGGTACCGCGACCTGCGCCGCTACGGCACGGTGCCGCACGCGGGCTTCGGCCTGGGCTTCGAGCGGATGATCATGTACGCCACGGGGATGGCCAACATCCGCGACGTGCTCCCCTACCCGCGGACGCCGGGGAGCGCGGACTTCTAGGAGGCGTTGCCAAACCGTACCCGAGCCCTGTCTTCCTTGAGGGAGGCGCCGCGCCTGTCCTGGCGTTCACACTGCACTCTGGCGCCGCCCGAAGGATCTTGCCGGCAGAGCCGAGGGACTGGCTTCGTACCGCGGGAGCCAGCCCCGGGTGACGGAGAGAAGATCCTTCGGTCGCGCGCAAGCGGTTGTGCGTACGCGGTTTCCGTGTGGCGCTCCCTCAGGAAGACAACGCTCGTTCGTGGCGGTTTGGCAACACACTCTCAGGATGACCAATCGTTGCGAGTATCAGAAGGAGGTCCAGCAACGCCCTCCTGGACGCAGGCTCGGAAATCGCTGCGGCCGGCCGCGCCGGTGCGTCCACCATCTTCGCGGAGACGAGCGATGAACAAGCTGAGCCTGGACCTGGACGGCCTGCGGGTGGAGAGCTTCGTCACCGGGGGCGCCGCGGGGCGGGGGACGGTGGCGGCGTACGTGAACACCTACTCCGGCCCGTGCGGCACCGCCGATCGGCTGAGCACCTGCGCCGTCACCTGCCCCTGCAGCATGAACACCGCTTGCAACACCGACCTCTGCTGACGCGCGGAGGCGCGGCGGCCCCGGGCGAGCGTCCGGGGCCGTCCGCATCCAGGTCCTCCGAACGCTGCCCGGAGTCCGCAGGCTCGGAGAGGCTTGTCCCGCTGCCCCCCGCGGGTTAGCGTTCCCTCACTTCCCGCCTATCCCTGCTCGTCGATGTCCCTCCGTCCACCCGGCCGGAGGGAGCACGGCGGGACATCCCCGTTCCAGGAGGACTCCCATGCGCAAGCTCAGGCTGGACGTGCACGCCATCGACGTGGCGTCGTTCGACCCCGTGGCGCCGTTGCCGGGCGGCGAGCCGTTCGCGAAGACGATCGACGCTACCGACTGCCCGCTCACGGCGGCCGCCGACTCGTGCTGGTGCAGCGAGTACAACACCTGCGAGTGCACCTGACCGGACGCACGGGTGGGCGGGGCGGAGCCCGCCTCCGGAGCCGTCGCATCCGCCGGGCATTGCCGGTCCCTTCGTCGCGCACCGAGAAGAGGAGGCGCCATGAGAAAGCTCTCGGTGAACCCCGAGCAGCTGCGCGTGCAGTCGTTCACGGCGGACGAGGCGCCGGCCGCGCGCGCGGGCACCGTGCACGCGCGCGAAGCGGCGACGGTCACCTGCGTCTATCCGCGCTGCGGCACCGTGATGGCCCGCGAAAGCTGCTACAACGGCTGCACCTGCGACGACTGCTGATCCGGAACGGACCCGGTCGCCCGCGATGTACGGTCCCGGACCCAACGTCCGGGGCCGTTCGCGTTTCTCCCCGGCACGCGCACCGCCGGCGAGGCCCCGCCGGGGCTCTCCGGGGGTGCGCAGGCGGTGGAGCGAAACGGATCACCTGCCGCGCCGTGGGACACCGGTTGCCGCTGGCGGCCGCGCGGCTACATTTGGCGCCGTCCCCATTCCCCCGATCACGACCGCCAGCGGACCGATGGCCCAGCTTCCCAGCCGCGACGAAGCGCTCGCCCTGATGCACCAGCACGTGGCGAGCGAAAGCCTGCGGCGCCACATGTACGCGGTGGAGGCCGCCTGCCGCGCCTACGCCCGCCGTTTTGGCGAGGACGAGGAGCTGTACGGGCTGGCAGGGCTGTTGCACGACTTCGACTACGAACAGTTCCCGGACGAGCACCCCCTCCGCGGGGTGCAGATGCTGCGCGAGCGCGGCTATCCCGAAGAGCTGATCCACGCCGTGCAGGCCCACTACGCCGCCCGCACCGGCGTGCAGCCGGCGACGCGCCTGGACCGCACCCTGCGCGCCTGCGACGAGATCACCGGCCTGATCACCGCCGCGGCGCTGGTGCGCCCCAGCCGGTCGGTGATGGACCTGGAGGCCAGGTCCGTGCTGAAGAAGATGAAGGACCGCGCCTTCGCCGCGGGCGTGGACCGCGACGACGTCCGCCACGCCGCCGACGAGCTGGGAGTGGAGCTGACGGAGCACGTCGCGTTCGTGATCGAGGCCATGCGGGGGGTGGCTCCCGCGCTGGGGCTGGCGGGACCCGGGTGACCTTCGCCGTGCGGTCATGCTGCGCGATGGCGCATTGCGTGACGAACCGATCGGGACGATATTCAGGGAAACGGTGCCCGGTTTCCGGATTCTGCAACGCAATGTGTATCAGTTCATTGCGGGGCTGACCAGGGCCGATGTAGTTGCACGGGGGCCAGATACGATTTGCGCGGGGCGTGGTGCCGGTACTTTCCGCTCGGGCGGGGAATGCTGGAATCCCTTCCATCGCACCGATCACACGCCCGCAGAGCCGACGCAGGACACCCATCGAGTGGACCCGATGAGCTTTCTTCTGGGGCTGAGTGCCATTGCGGCCGTGGCACTCGGCGTAAGGCACTACTCCACCCCCCTCTGCCCCCGCTGCAAGCGGCGCGAGTGGGATCGCAAGCTGTGCGCGCCGCTGCTCTTCTGCCGGCGATGCGCCACCCGTGTGGACTCGCAGGGGCGCACCTACAACTGACTCGCCGGTGTGGCGAACCTCCGCGGCGGCGCCCCTGGACCGGGTGTCGCCGCGTTCTGTCGGGGTCCGTCGGAAACGCCGGTTCCGAGTCCTCGGCGGCTGCGCCTACCCGGTAGAACGGAAGGCGTCTCGCACCACTCTCTCGTCATCCATCAACCTCCCCAGGGGTTTTGGGGAGGTGGGCGAGTCATGATCAGATCAGAGCCCGGAGGGGCCGCGGCGGCTCGCACCGGACCTTCCCTTCAGGAAGCGCCCCCGGCCTGTACGTGGCCCGGCGCGGCGGCATCCAGCCACCGGGGCGGCCAGGCGGGCGGCGCCTCCTCCGGAATGACGGGTGACCGCATCGAAAGGCATTGTCTGGCAACGAGTTGGCTGCACCGGACGATGTCCGGAGATCGACACACTCGCGCGCCCGCGCACGCCGTGTTACTGTATGAAAGGGGCGGGGTGGGGCGGGGAAGACGCCCCGGCGGCGGGCGGGACCCGGGTGCCCGGGGACAACTGCATGCAGCAGCACCAGAGCCAGGGAGGAACCATGAGGAAGCCGGTCAGCAAGCACGCGCTGCGCAGGGCGATGGAGCAGGCCCGCGCCGAAGGGGTGGTCGCCTGGAACGAGCCCACCGGGGCGGTGATCGACCGCCTGTGGCACCAGCTCGCCCGAGAGGCCTTCGAGGGCAAGCCCCGCGGCGCTCCCCAGCGTGCGGCCGCGGCGCGCCGGCGCCAGCCGGCGGCCGTCTGACCCTTCCGGCGGCGTTCGCCGCTTTCCCGGCCGCGTGAGGAACCCGCGCACGCCGGCCGACGCGAGCCCCGGCCCCGGCCGGGGCTCGTTG
>DATAAG010000112.1:0-11097 GCA_036260235.1 Longimicrobium sp. | reverse complement strand
GCGGATGCGGCCGGGGGGTTCGTGTTCCCCGGAGCCTTCCGGAACGGCAGTCGATGCGGGTCGCGGGTCTGGCCAGGTATCGCGTCGCCCGCCTCGAGGAGCGAATCGATTCGCCGCTTGAACCTCGCGAAGTCAACCTCGCGGACTCGCGTGGGCAAGGCCACGGCGCGGATCCGGCCCCAGCTTCGGAGAGCAGATCCTCCGGTCGGCGCGATGATCACGACGGGTGGCGGAGCAGGTGGGCACCGGCGCCGTACAGTTCATCCGCAAGGACGGCGAGTGTGCGTGCGCCTCCGCGTGGCGATCGGAGCACCTGTACGCGACGCCCTGAACGAGCGTTGTCTCACGCGGAGGAAGAGAGGACGCGGAGAACCGGAAGGTTCTCTGCGTCCTCTCCATTTTCCCGTGGCGCGACCGAAGGATCTGCACCGCACAGACCCGAGACTCGTGTGCCCCCCAAGGCCGGCCCCTTGCCCGCCCGGCGAGACCCTTCGGCCGCGGCCACAAGATTCGTCAATCCATCAGTTCACCGTCGCGATCTGGTACGTCAGCACGGTGCCCTCCTTCGCGGCATCGGAGGCGCGCAGGCGGGAGCGGACGGCGCAGGCATCTTGCCCGGCATCCGCGTGATCCGCATCCGTGCAGGTCGGCTGAAGCTGCTGGGAGATCGGCCGCGGGACGACGCCGTCCAGCACCTGCACCACGCGGGGCACGGCGCCGCGGATGGAGAGCGGCGTGGTGACGTCCAGCACCCCCGTCGTCGAAGGCGTCACCTCCGTTGCGCCCATGGTCACGCCGATGGCCTCGACGATCATCACGGATGCGGCCACCTGGGCACGGGCCTGCTGGGCATCACAGGACTTCGCGGCGAACAGGGCCAGGAAGCAGAAGGTGAGGGCGGCTTTCATCGATTCCACGGATTCGGGTCACCCGGGGAGAAGGCACGCCGCGCGCCTCGGTCTGCAAGACGCTAAGTTGAATCACCACATGCACTTGCCATCCGGCACCCCATGGATCGGAAGTGTCCGAAAACAAGACACGAAGACCCCGGCGATCGTCGCCGGGGCCTTGTGATTCTTGAGCGTTTCTTCCGGAGTGTCCGGAAACCGGTCAGAAGCGCCGGAGCCGCGCACGAGCCGACTCCGCTGACTCCGTTGCCTCCGTGTGAGGCCCCATCCGTTCAGCCGCCCGGATGAAGCTGGATCGGCGGGATCTGCACCGGCTCGCCGCCGGGGGTGGCGGGGACGGTGAAGGGAACGGACGGGGTATCCGGCGCGGCGCGGAGCGCCTGGAGGGAGCTGGCGGCGATGGAAAGGGTGTAGCTGCCGGCCGGGAGGCGCGGGAAGTAGAACTCGCCGTCGCTGAAGGTGACGGCGCGGGCCGGCGCGTCGTCGCCGGCGCGGCGCACCTCCACGGTGATGCCGGCCAGGGAGCGCGGCGGCCCGGCCCAGGTCACGCGGCCGTACGCCTCGCGGGTGCGCACCAGCGGCAGGTCCACGTGCGCGTACAGGTTGGGCGTGGGGCGCAGCAGCGACTCGCGCGTGCCGGGGGCCAGGTCCGTCACCGGCAGGTTGAGCGTATCCACCCCCACCGGGACGACCGCGTAGGGCAGGAGCCCCCACGAGGCGTAGCGCCCCTCGCGGTCGGTGATCGCCCGCTCGCCGCCGATCACCACGGGAACCTGGATCGCCGGCTGCTCGCCGGGATCCAGGACGCCGTCGCCGTCCTCGTCCACGAAGACGCGTCCGCTCACGCCGGCGCGGCCCAGCGTCTCGAACGGGCTGGCGTCCGTGCCGTGGGCGCCCCACGCCACGCCGCCGCCGGCGGTGAGGAACACCCCCCGCCGCTCGCCCTCCACGAAGGCGTTGGTCTGGAAGTACGCCGCGGGCGCGCGGGTGATGAGCGTCATGGTCAGCGCCGGCGCGCGGGTGGCGCCCTGCCATCCCCCCGCCAGGCTGACGTTCGCCCGCTCCCCCACGCGGAAGGTGACGCCGAGGGACGCGTTCTGCACCACGGACGCGCCGTAGTCCAGCCGCGCGTTCAGGTTGAGGTCGCGCAGCCTGGGCAGCAGGTGGCGGGGGAGGTAGGTGTGCGCCTGCACCGTGGCCACGTCCACCGGCTGGAACCCGCTCTCGTACGCCACGCCGAACTGCACGCGGCCAAAGCCGGAGGTCACCCCCGCCTGCCACGCGGGCCCGTCGTCGGGCGTGCTGCGGGCCCGGGCCTGGAGCAGGAGGGTGCGCCCGCGGCCGGGGAGCGGCCCCCGGAGCGCCGCCGCCCCCTCGCCGAACCAGACCGGCTCCACGAGGGAGACCAGCCCCTCCTGCCGCTGCCACCCGCCGGAGAGCCGCCAGCCGCCGTGGCGGTGGTAGCGGTGCAGGGTGGCGTGGGCCAGCGCGCCCAGCCGCGCCCGCAGCTCCAGCCGCAGCTCCGGGCGCAGGCCGTAGCTCACGAAGCCGTACGGACGGGTGTCGGCCCCGCTGTCGCGGGCGGCGTGCTCGCCGCCCAGCCCCACGGTCAGGCTGCGGCTCACCCCGTAGCGCACGTCGCCGTAGCCGAAGGCGTCGCAGGAGGTGGTGTAGCGGCAGGCGCCGCCGCCGGCGCGGTAGCGCCACTCGCCCGCGGGCACCTGCAGCGCGGGGACCAGGAAGACCAGCTCCTCCGTGCGCTCCTGCCCCGCCGGGCCCAGCAGGCGGACGCGGACCGGGGTGGCGCCGTACCCCAGCTGCGCCGCCACCGGCTCCGGCGCGTTGCGCGTCCCCACCCCCACCAGCTGCTCGCCCTGGTACACCTCGTACTCCCACCCCGCGGGGACCACGGGGCGGATGAGCGCCTCGCCGAAGTAGCGGGGCGCGTAGAGCGGCTCGTTGCTGACGGTGAAGCCGAAGAGCGCGCGGGAGACCAGCCCCTCGCTCAGCACGTCGCCCAGGCGTACCTGGCGCACGGCGCGGCCGCGGGGAAACGCCCGCGCGTACTGCGCGTGGGGATCCACCGGCCGCAGCCCCGCGGTGTCGAACACCGCCGCCGCGCCGGCCTCCAGCGAGCCCCCCAGCACCGCGCCCCCCAGCACCCCCCGGACGCGGCCGTGCAGCGCGGACTCCGTCGCCGAGGCCGCCACGCCCCACCCCGCGGCGATCCCGCCGCTGCGCGAGGGATAGGGCACGTCCGGCTCTTCCGGCTCCCGGACCGGCGGACCCATCCCCCCCTGCCGCCGGGCCGCGTTCTGCGCCCGGCGCACGACGGGAAAGTCGTCGCGCCCCGTCACCAGCAGCGAGACGTTCTCCCAGTCGACCACGACCTCCGCCCCCAGCACGCGCTGCAGGGCGGAGGAGGAGAGGAAGACC
Source organism: Longimicrobium sp. (assembly GCA_036260235.1). Classification (GTDB taxonomy): domain Bacteria; phylum Gemmatimonadota; class Gemmatimonadetes; order Longimicrobiales; family Longimicrobiaceae; genus Longimicrobium. The sequence goes on along the minus strand of DATAAG010000112.1, from coordinate 7,753 downwards.
TCCTCGTCGCGCCGCACCCACTCCGCCTCCGGCACGATCGCGGAGGCGCCGGCGGACGAGACCTCGCGGCGCGCCAGGTCCACCCGCGTGCGCCAGACCCCCGGCGGCCACTCCAGCTCCAGCGTGTCGCCGCGCTGGGTGGCGGGGATCTGCAGAAACTCCAGCACCTGGCGCAGCGGCACCAGCGGCTGGCCCCGCGGGTCCAGGAGGACGGGAACGGTGCGCGCCTCCGCCAGCGCGGTCAGGCGCAGCTCGAAGAGGCCCTCCTCCTGCGCGGCCAGCGGGCCGGCGAGAAGGAGGACGCAGGCGCAGGCCAGCCGCGCGGCGGCCCCGAGCCACCGGCGGAAGCGGCCCACCTTCAGTTGAGGACGGAGATGGTGACGGTGAGCGGGGCGGTGTAGGTGCCCGGCGGCAGGGAGACGTTGGGGACGGTCAGGCGCCCGCCCACGTAGACGTCGGCGGCGAAGACGTTGTTCTGCGGCGTGTTGTTGGGCAGGTCCACCAGCAGCTCGTTCCCCGCGCCGGTGTGCGCGCTGGGATCGTACGCCAGCTGTTGCACGTTGCACGACGCCGGCGTGGAGGTGGTGGTGTTCCACACGCACAGCCAGCCGTACTGCGTGCCGTTCCAGCTCACGGGCAGGTTGGTGCTGCCGTTGGTGAGGTTCGCCGGCAGGGTGAAGCGGATGCCGTACTCCACCGTCTTCCGCAGGTTGCTGAATCGCACCCCGGCGGCCCAGGTGCCGGCGGTGTACGGCGGCTGCGCGGGGACGACCACGTCGGACCCCGGGCCCACCGAGCCGAAGTACAGGTCGCGCGTGGTCTCCAGCAGGATGGGCGGCGGCGCCACCCGCACCGACGCGTTCACGTGCGACTTCCAGGTGCTCGCCTGCGCGGCGGCGCGCGCGGCCCCGCCCGACGCCAGGAGCGCCGGGACCAGCAGGGCCGAAATCGCGCCGCGCATCTTCATGGCGCCACGGGGATCTGCTGCGTGAGGGGCGGCGCCGGGAGCGCGCCGCCGGCGGGAAGGTCGTCCCGCTCGGTGTTGATCACCATCCGCACGGAGAGCGCTCCGGATGCCGTCGCCGGCACCGGGATCGTCAGCCGGCGCCGCATGGTGCGGTAGACGGCCAGGTCGTCGAAGGCGGTGCCGACCACGTTCCCGCGGCCGTCCACCAGCTCCGCCCGCATGGAGCCCAGGAAGGCGGCGTTGCCGGTGCGCTCCAGGTCCACCTCCAGCTGCACCTGCCCCTCCGCGCGCCGCGCGGCGGCGGAGGTCACGCGCACGCCGGTGCGCACGTCGCCGTTGCGGTAGTTGGCGGCCATCACCAGGGTGGTCTGCACCTCCAGCTGCAGCACCTGGTCGCCCTGCGCCTGCTCGATGGGGGGCTGGCCGCCCCGGGAGGTGATCAGCACGCGGGCCCAGTACTCCCCTTCGGCCAGGCCGGCGGGGGGCTCCACCATCACCCGCACCACCTGCCGCTGGCCGGGCTGCAGCAGCAGCCGCCGCGGAAAGGCGCGCATCCACGCCATGGCGGAGGGCTCGCCCGCCGCCGGCTCGCGCGTCAGGTTGACGGCCACGTTGCCGGCCGAGTCCGCCTGCGGATAGCCGTAGGCGAAGTCGATGGTGATCTCTTCCGGCAGCGTTCCCGGGTTGTGCAGGGTGAGCACCCCGGTGCGCGTGCGGCTGTCGATGTACAGCGCCGTGGGAGAGACGGAAACGGCCGCGGCCTCGCGCGCGCTCAGCAGGGTGAGCACGAGCGCGGCTGCGGCGGTGCGCAGGCGGGGAAGGAGCGAAGATCCAGCCATCAGCTTGGTTCGACTGCCTTTCCGGACCGGGTCCGTCAGGTCGCGGTGTTGGCCACCACCAGGAATACGGTGATGGTGGCCGTGTACTCGCCGGGCGCCTGCTGCGCGGCCGGCTGGGCGCTGCCGCCCAGGTGCACGGTCGCGGCCCCCAGCCCGGGCGGAAGGGTGAACGACACCGGCTCGCTGGGGTCGAACACGATCTCGCGGCTGGAGCGCGCGAAGACGATGCGCCCGTCGCCCGGGCCGAAGCGCAGGGGCAGGGTGGCGCCCCCGCGAGAAGCGAGCCCGGCGGGAAGCTCGAAGGTGAGCGTCACGTGCCCGGAGCCCACCAGCTCCAGCGAGGCGCGGCGCCCCGCGTCCAGCGGGCTCACCACCACCGGCGCTCCGCCCGCCAGCATGCCGAAGCGCAAGCCCTGGAGGGGGAGGGCGCTCACCGTCTCGCGGCGCCCCTGCGCGGCGGCCGGAGACGCCAGGAGCAGGAGCGCGGCGACCCACGCTCCTGCCCCGCGGCGGAGCGGCGCCGCGGCCCGCCGCGACCACTCCGCCATGCGCTTCATCGCCTCAGTTGACGGCGGTGAAGGTGAACTCCAGGTCGCCGGTGAAGGTGCCCACGCCGGCCGCCGCGTTGCCCGTCACCGTGCCGCCGATGAGCACGAAGGTGCTCTGCGCGGTCCCCGGGGTGCCGGCGTTGAAGCTGAACGAGGCGCAGCCGCCGGTGTCGGTGCCGCTGCCGCCGCTGCTGCTGGCGGTGGCGCAGGTGGCCGAGAACCCCAGGGTGGTGCCCGTCACGCTGTTGGTGAGCGCGGCGGGGATGACGGCGGTGACGCTCACGTTGGAGTTGTGGCTCACCTGGATCTGGCCCAGGCCGGCCGAGGCCAGCCCGGAGAGCGCGGCCTGGCTGCCGCCGCTGGAGGCCAGCGTGCTGCTGGCGCCCATGGCCAGCGTGCCGAACTTGAGCTGGTGCGTGGTGGCGGCGGTCAGGCTGGCCTCCACGGTGGCGGACGCGTTCACGGTGGCCGTGGAGGTCTGCGCGCTCAGGGCGGGGGCGGCCACCAGCGACAGCGCGGCCAGCGACAGGGCGAGCTTCTTCATTGTCTTCCTCGGAAGGATGGGTGTTGGGGGGCACTGCGGTCGGGCCGCCGGAGGGTCCGGCCAGGGGCCCGCGTTGCCGGCCCGGAGAGGGGCAACGCATATGCCATCTGCCGGACGGCGGGCAACCTCATGCGCGGCAAGAATTTATCGCATCAAGTCGCCTTCGTCCAGCGGTGTTTTGTTCCCGATCGGGAACGCGACCGTGTTCCCGCGTGGGAACGAACTGCGAGGGAATCGGGAATCGCGGGCAACGGCGTCCGCATCCGCTTGCGCGCGGCGACCAGCCTCGTGCCGAGCCGACGCCTGCTGAACGGCGAGCGGTACAGAGGAACAGAGAAGGGCCAGAGATACAGAGGAAAAACGGGAATGCGGTCCTGGCGTATCTCTGGCTTTTCTCCGTTCCCCGTACTCCCACGCCGTTTGATCAGCAGCGGCGCAGGGCTTCGATGAAGAGGCGGTTCTCGTCCGGCGTGTTGTAGAAGTGCGGCGAGACGCGCACGTAGCCGGCGCGGTGGTCCACGATGATGTTCTGCTGCGCCAGGCGGTGCACGGCGCCCGCCGCGTCGTCGTGGCGGATGAGGAGGATGCCGGAGCGGTGCCGCGGATCGCGCGCGGCCTTCATCTCGAACCCCGCCTCCTCCGCCAGCGCCGCCAGCTCCGCCGTGAGCGCGGCGATGCGCTCGTAGATTTGTCCCTCGCCCGCTTCGTGGAAGATCTCGATCCCCCCCAGCGCGGTGTAGACGGTCGGCACGGCGGGGGTGCCCATGGAAAAGCGGCCGGCGTCGTCGCGGAACTCCAGCGCGTCGTTCCGGAAGAGGAACTGGTCGCGCGCGCCGAACCAGGAGGCGATCGTCGGCCGCAACTCCGCGATGCGCTCCTCGCGCACCCACAGGAAGGCGATCCCGGGGCCGCCCAGCAGCCACTTGAGGGGGCCGGAGACGTACACGTCCGCGTCCACCCCGCGCGGATCGACCGGGATCTGCCCGGCGGCCTGGTATCCGTCCACCACGAAGAGCGCGCCGGCGTCCCGCGCGGCCCTGGCGGCCCCGGAGAGGTCCTGCACGTAGCCGGTGCCGTAGAAGACGTGGCTGGTGGCGACGACGGCGGTTCTTTCATCCACGTACTCCGCCCAGCGCTCCGCCGGCACCCCGATCCCGTCGTCGGAGGGAACGCGCACCACCTCCACGTCGGGCCGCGCCAGCCACTGGTAGACGAGGGTGGGGAAGTCCAGCTCCGCGACGACCACCCTGTTGCGCGTGCGGTAGTCGATCGACGAGGCGATGGACGAGAGCGCGCCCGAGACGCTGGGGGAGAGGGCGATCTCGTTCTCCTTCGCGCTCCACATCCGCGCGACCGCCTGCCTGAGCTGGCCGATGCGGCCCATCCACAGCTCGTACCAGGCGCTGGCGCCCATGGTGTTCCAGAGCGCCTGGTACTCGCCCAGGTACCCCATGGACCGGCGCGAGAGGGCGCCCAGCGAGCAGGAGTTCAGGTAGGTGCGGGTCTGCAGGATGGGGAACTCGGTGCGCCAGCGCTCCAGCTCCGGGTGCGGGATGCCGCTCATGCGCCGTGCTCCGCGTGGCCGGTCTCCATGGGGCCTTCGGCGTTCAGGCGGTCCAGCATGTCCACGGCGCGGCGCAGGTGCGGGATGACGATGCTGCCGCCGACGATGAGGCCCACGTTGAAGGTCTCGAAGAACTCGGCGTCGGTGACGCCTTCTTCCTTGCAGCGGATGACGTGGTAGGTGATGCAGTCGTCGCAGCGCAGCACCATGGAGGCGACCAGGCCCAGCAGCTCCTTGGTCTTCGCGTCCAGGGCGCCGGGCTCGTAGCAGCGGGTGTCGAGCGCGAAGAAGCGCTTGATCTCCAGGTTGCCGGCCTCCAGGATGCGCTCGTTCATGCGCTCGCGGAATGCGCGGAACTCAGCCAGTCTGTCGGACATCTTGCGTGCGTGCTCCGGGTGATTGGGAGCGCGCAACTTGCCGCCGCCTCCCTGCCACCGTCAAGAACTGAATTGGTTGGGGTACAGAGGAACAGAGAACAGCCAGAGATACAGAGGACGGCCGCAACGCTCCTTCTTTCCTCTGTATTTCTGGCTGTTCTCTGTTCCTCTGTACTCTTACGCAGTTCAGGAAGAGCGGCGGCTCGGAACGATGCTGTCGACAGCAAGCGAAGAACGCTTGTTCACGACTCGTTGTAGCCCATCATCCAGCCGCGCAGCGCCAAAATTGATGAGCAGGCCGATCGGCAGATCGAGCAGCCTGAGGTAGGTGAGAATCTGTCTGGTATGCACGGGCGCGAGCCGCTCCAGCGATTTCTACTCGACGACGCTGCAGTTCTCCACCAGCAGATCTACGCGGAATCCGTTCGTAATCAACAGCCCTTCGTATGTGAACGTGATCTGACTCTCCTGCTCCACGTGCAGGCCTCTGCTCTCCAGGTCACGCGTGAGAATCAGCCGGTATGCAGACTCCATCAGTCCGGGACCGAGGTGGCTGTGCAGCTTGTAGGAGGCATCCACTATCTGGCCGGTGATCTGGTTGATGTCGTGCATGCGCGAAGCGGTGGCGGTGGAGAATGCGTGGGAGCGCAATTGTATACTCTGTCGCCTTTCTGCGGAAGCGGGGCACGGGAGAGGGGCGCGGGTGTACCGGTGCGCATGCTGACGCAAGTCCTTTCGCCGCACGACATCTCGGAACGCATCAGGCGGAAGGCCCGCGAGATGGGCTTCGGCGCGGTGGGGATCGCGCCCGCGCACGCCAGCGCGTACGGAGACGCGTACGCGCGCTGGATCGGCGACGGGATGCACGGCGAGATGGCGTACCTGGCCCGCGAGGACGCCGTCGCCAAGCGCCGCGACCCGGCGGTGCTGGTGCCCGGTGCCCGCTCCGCCGTGGTGGTCGCGATGGAGTACTACAACGCCGATGCGGACCCGGCCTCGTCTGCCGACCCGTCGCGCGGCGTCGTCGCGCGGTACGCGCGCAACCTCGACTACCACGAGCTGATGAAGGAGCGCCTGATCGCGCTCCAGGACTGGATCAACGACGAGCTCCTCCCCGTCCACGGCCGCGCCTACGTGGACACGGGCGCAGTGCTGGAGCGCGAGCTGGCGCAGCGCGCGGGGCTCGGCTGGTTCGGGCGCAACACCATGCTCATCCAGCCGCGCCGGGGCTCGTACTGGTTCCTGGGCGTGATCCTGCTGGACGTGGAGCTGGCGTACGACGCACCGTTCGAAAAGGAGCACTGCGGCACCTGCTCCGCGTGCGTGGACGCGTGCCCCACCGGCGCCCTGCTGGGCCGCGACGAGACCGGCGCGCCCCGCATGGATGCGCGCCGGTGCATCAGCTACCTCACCATCGAGCTGCGCGGCCCCATCCCCCGCGATCTGCGCCCGCTCATCGGCAACCGCATCTACGGCTGCGACATCTGCCAGGAAGTCTGCCCCTGGAATGGATTCGCCACGCCGTCGTCGGAGGAGGCGTTCCTGGCGCGCGAGGGGCTGGATGGGCCGTCGCTCATCGAGTGGATGACGATGACGCAGGAGGAGTTCAGCGCGCGCTTCAAGGGTTCGCCGATCAAGCGGGCGAAGCGCCGCGGCCTGCTGCGCAACGTGGCCGTCGCCCTCGGCAACTGGGGCTCGCCCGAGGCCGTCCCCGCGCTCGCCGTCGCGCTGAACAACGAGGAGCCGCTGGTCCGCGGGCACGCGGCGTGGGCGCTGGGCCGCATCGGCACGGAGGCGGCGATTCAGGCGCTGCGGGGGAGGGAAGAGGTGGAGGAGGACCTGTGGGTGCGCGAGGAGATCGCGGCGGCGCTAACAGCGGAGGTTACGGAAGTCCCCGGCTACGGTGCAGCAGGCCTGAGCTCCACCTTCACCTGGCCCGGCCGGCGCAGGTCGAACTGGCGGTAGCCCTCGATTACATGCGTTAGCGGCTCACGGTCGGTGAGCACCTGGAGCGGATCGAACGTACCCGAGGCCACCAGCTCCACCAGGTGCGGGATGTACTTGCGGTGGTTGCAGTTGCCCATCTGCAGCGTGAGGTTGCGGTTCATCGCTTGGCCGATGGGGAAACTGCTTGACCGTCTCCGGATAGACGCCGATGATCGACAGCGTCCCCGCCCTGGCCAGCGAGTCCGTGGCCCACAGCAGCGCCTGCGTACGCGCGTTTCCCGGCTTTCAGTTCTCCGCACGCTCAGTCCTGCTGAGGCTCCGGCACGCGCACCGTCGGGTACGGAATGCCGAGCTGCTCCAGGTACGTCCGGTACCGCGTGGAATCGTAGTAGTACCTCCGCATCTCCGGCCGGTAGCGCTGCATGATCTGCGCGTTCATCTCCACGGGAGGCTGGTCGCCCGGGCGGATCAGCGGCTCGTACTTCACGTCCCGGGTCTGCACGTCGCGGAAGTAGGCCCACGCGCTGTCCACCAGCTCGGGCCGGGTGAACAGGTCCAGCAGCGTCATCGCGGTGGCCTTGGCCCCCGCCGTAGAGCCCTTGTGGGCGATGGGGGTGGCCATGGCCACCGCGTTGGACCAGTGGTGGCCCGGGAGGTTAGGGATGTTGGCCGGATAGCGCAGGGTGATGGTCGGCACCACCCACGAGATGTCGCCGATGTCGTCCGAGCCGCCGCCGGTGTTCCGCGCGGGCGGCGTGCCGCTGTCGATCGCCGCGAGCGAGGTGTCGAGCCCCAGCACGCGCTCGTTGCCCAGCTCGCGCTGCACCGCCCTGGCGAGGGTCTGATCCTCGTCGCTCCACTTCGGGAGGCCGACGCGCTTGATGTTCTCGTACATCGCGACGGCGATCGGCTTGTTGAAGTGCTGCGGCCACGCCGAGCCGAGGACGCGCGTCGAGACGAGCTTCGT
>DATAAG010000111.1:0-12669 GCA_036260235.1 Longimicrobium sp. | reverse complement strand
GCTACGTGGTGGTCACGCACCGCCACATCGACCACATCGGCGGGGTGCGGCCGTACGTGGCCGCGGGCGCGGTGCTGGTGGCCCCCGCCGGCGCGGAGCCCGCGCTGCGCCAGATCGCCGCCGTCCGCCGCACCCTGGCCGCCGGTCCCGTGGACCGCGCTCCCGGCGAGCCGCGGGTGGAGGCGGTGGCGGACCGGCGCGTATTCGAGGGCGCCGGCCGGCGGGTGGAGGTGATCTCCACGGGCGGCGGGTCGCACGTGGACGCCGAGCTGCTGGTGTACCTGCCGGCGCAGCGGCTGCTGTACCAGGGCGACTTCGTGACGTTTCCGGACTACGGCGGCGACGCGCCCGATCTCCCCGTCACCCGCGAGCTGGCGGCCCTCATCCGCACGCTGGGGCTGGACGTGGAGACCATCGCGGGCACGCACGGCCGGCTGGGCACGCTGGCAGAGCTGAGCCACGCGGTCGATGCTCCAGGCGGGTCGTGAGCTCCTGATGGCGTTGTCCAACCAGTGCAGCGAGGTACGGCCACCAACGGAGAGGTGGAAGGCAGGCAGAGAGCCGCTCTTCCAGATGCGCACCTGCAGCCTGCCCCCCGCATGGCCAGAATGAAACCAGCGGGAGGGATCGCCGGCCGCCGCGACCGGCGCCCTGCGCCCGGCTGAGACATTCGCCGGTTGCCCAGCGCCTGCAACCCGGCATCGTGGCGTAATCCCGCCTGGCCGCGGAACGTCCGGGCGATGGCGGCGCACGCCCTGGAGACCCGCGACGGCGGGCTCACCCCTCCGACTTTTCCCGAAGCCACGCTGTCGCAAGACGAGCTGGACGACGTCCTGGCCGGCCTCCAGGGCCTGCCCCTAACAGATATTGGAACGATGAGCAACAACGTCGAGGCGATCTATCCCCTGTCGCCCATGCAGGAGGGGATGCTGTTCCACAGCGTGTACGCGCCGGGAACCGGCATCTACGTCAACCAGGTGGCCTACACCTTTGACGGGCTCGACGCGGACGCGTTCCGCCGCGCCTGGCAGGCCGCGCTCGACCGGCACGCCGCCCTGCGCAGCGCGTTCCTGTGGGAAAAGCGCGATCGCCCGCTGCAGGCGGTGCTCCGCGCGGTGGAGGTGCCGTGGGACGAGCGCGACTGGCGCGGGCTCGGCCGGCAGGCGCAGCAGGCGGCGCTGGAGGCGCTGATGCAGGAGGACCGCGAGCGGGGGTACGCGCTCAACCGCCCCCCTGCCATGCGCCTGTACGTCATGCACACCGCCGACGACGAGCACCGGGTGCTGTGGAGCTTTCACCACCTGGTGCTGGACGGGTGGAGCATGTCGCTGCTGCTGGGCGAGGTGTTCCGGCTGTACGACGCGCTGCGCCGCGGCGAGTCTCCCGCGCTGCCCCCCGCGCCGCAGTACCGGGCGTACATCACCTGGCTGCAGGCCCAGCGGCCCGGCGACGCGGAGGCGTTCTGGCGCGGCGCGCTGGCGGGAGTGGACGCGCCCACCCCGCTGGGCGTGGACCACGGCGGCGCGGCGGTGAACCCCGGCGACCCCGCCCGGTACGCGCAGCGCACCGTCCCCATCCCGCCCGCCACCGCCGCGGCCGTGCAGGCGTTCGCCAGGCGGGCGCAGCTCACCGCCAATACCGTGGTGCAGGGGGCGTGGGCACTGCTGCTGTCGCGCTACGGCGGCTCGCGCGACGTGGTGTTCGGGGTCACGATGAGCGGGCGCCCGGCCGCGCTTGCGGGCGCGGAGCAGACCGTGGGGCTGTTCATCAACACCCTCCCGGCCCGCGTCGCCGTCCCCGAGGCGCAGGGCGTGCTCCCCTGGCTGCACGAGGTGCAGCGCGGCCACGCCGGGTTGCAGCAGCACGGCCACGTTCCCCTGGTGCAGGTGCACGGGTGGAGCGCCGTGCCGCGCGACCAGCCGCTCTTCGAGACCGTGCTGGCGTTTCAGAACTTTCCCTCGGAGCGCCCGGGGCGCCAGACGGGCGGGCTGCAGGTGCGCGAGGTGCAGGTCTCCGAGAGCCCCGGGCTGCCGCTGACGCTGTCGGTGGGGATCGGCGCGGAGCCGTTCCTCAAGGTGATGTACGACCGCACCCGCGTCACCGACGAAGCCGCGGCCCGCCTGCCCGCGCACTTCACGGCGGCGCTGGACGCCATCGCCGCGGGCGCGGAGCGGCGCGTGGGCGAGCTCGACGTGCTTCCCGCCGAGGAGCGCGCGCGGGTGGTGCACGCCGCCAACCGCACCACCACCGCGTACCCCCGCGGCGCCTCCATCCACGCGCTGTTCCAGGCACAGGCCGCCGCCACTCCGGACGCCGTGGCCCTCTGCTTCGGAACGGAGCGGGTCACCTACGCGCAGCTGGACGCCCGCGCCAACCGCGTCGCCCGGCGGTTGCGGGCCATGGGCGTGCGGGCGGAGACGCGCGTGGCCGTCTGCGCCGAGCGCTCGCCGGAGCTGGTGGCCGCGCTGCTGGGCGTGCTGAAGGCCGGGGGCGCGTACGTCCCGCTGGACCCGTCGTACCCGGCGGACCGGCTGGCCTTCATGCTGCGCGACTGCGCCGTCCCCGTGCTGGCGGCCCATTCCGCCCTGGCAGAGGCGCTTCCCCCGCACGGCGCCGCCGTCCTGCGGCTGGACGCCGACGCGGCGGAGATCGACGCCGAGTCCGGCGAGCCCCTCGCGCTGGACGGGGATGCCGGCGACGCCGCGTACGTGATGTACACCTCCGGCAGCACCGGCCGCCCCAAGGGGATCGTGGTCCCCCACCGCGGCGTGGTGCGGCTGGTGCGCGGGGCGAACTTCGCCCGCATGGGCGCGGACGAGGCGTGGCTGCAGCTGGCGCCCGTCTCCTTCGACGCGGCCACGCTGGAGATCTGGGCCCCGCTGCTGAACGGCGGGCGGCTGGTCCTGTTCCCCGGCGCGCAGCCCACCCTGGACGGGCTGGAGCGGACCGTGCGCGAGGGGGGCGTCACCTCGCTCTGGCTCACCGCCGGGCTCTTCAACACCGTGGTGGACGGCCGCCTGGACGCGCTGGCCGGCGTGCGGCAGCTGCTGGTGGGCGGCGACGTTCTTTCCGTCGCCCACGTCCGCCGCGTGCTGCGGGCGCACCCCGGGCTGCGCCTGGTGAACGGCTACGGGCCCACCGAGAACACCACCTTCACCTGCTGCCATGCGGTGCGTGACGGGGACCTGGAGGCCGCGGCCATCCCCATCGGCGGCCCCGTGGCCAACTCCACCGCGTACGTGCTGGACGCCGCCCTGCGCCCCACGCCGCACGGCGTTCCCGGCGAGCTGTACACCGGGGGCGACGGGGTGGCGCGCGGCTACCTGAACCAGCCTGCCCTCACGGCCGCGCGCTTCGTCCCCGATCCCTTCTCCGCCACCCCCGGCGCGCGGATGTACGCCACCGGCGACCGCGTGCGCCGCGGCGAGGACGGCGCGCTGGAGTTCCTGGGGCGGATGGACCGGCAGGTAAAGGTGCGCGGGTTCCGCATCGAGCCGGGAGAGGTGGAGGCCGCGCTGCGGGCCCGCCCCGGCGTGAAGGACGCCATCGTGGCCACGCAGGGCCAGGGGATGCAGGCGCGGCTGCTGGCCTGGGTGGCCGCCGGTCCCGCCGTGGACGAGGACGCGCTCCTGGCCGCGCTGCACGCGGAGCTTCCCGCCTACATGGTCCCCTCGGGGATCGTGGTGATGCCCGCGCTGCCGCTGACCCCCAACGGCAAGGTGGACCGCAGGGCCCTTCCCGACCCCGGCGCCCGCGCCGCGGCGTCGCGCGTCGCCCCGCGCAACGCGCTAGAAGCCGGCATGGCCGCGCTGTTCGGCGAGATGCTGTCGGTCCCGGACGTCGGCGCCACCGACTCGTTCTTCGCGCTGGGCGGCCACTCGCTCCTGGCCATGCGGCTGGTGTCGCGGGTCCGCGAGGGGTTCGGCGTGGAGCTGCCCCTGCGGGCGCTCTTCGACGGGCCCACGGTGGCGGAGATGGCGAAGGCGGTGGAGGACGAGCGGCGCAGGCAGCTGCCGGTGCTGCCGCCCGTGGTGCCGGCCGAGCGCACGGGGGCGCTGCCGCTGTCGTTCGCGCAGGAGCGGCTCTGGTTCATCGACCGGCTGGAGCCGGGGAGCACCGCCTACAGCATCCCCGTGACCTGGCGCCTGTCCGGTGCGCTGGACGCGCCGGCGCTGGAGCGGAGCTTGAGCGAGATCGTCCGGCGCCACGAGTCGCTGCGCACCGTCTTCCGCGAGGTAAACGGCGGGCCGGCACAGGTGATCACGCCCTTCGGCGGGTTCGCGCTGCCGGTGGAGGACCTGTCGGGGCTGGGCGAGGCGGATCGCGAGGCGGCGGTCAGCCGGCGCGCCGGCGAGGAGGCGCGGCGCGCGTTCGACCTCGCCGCGGGTCCGCTCTTCCGCGCGTCGCTGCTGCGGCTGGGTGCCGAGGATCACGTGCTGATGCTCTCCATGCACCACATCGTCAGCGACGGGTGGAGCATGGGGGTGCTCGTCCGCGAGCTGTCGGCGCTGTACGCGGCGTACCGCGAAGGCGGGGAGTCTCCCCTCGCGGAGCTGCCGGTGCAGTACGCCGACTACGCCGTGTGGCAGCGCGAGCAGCTGGCGGGCGAACTGCTGGAGCGGCAGCTCTCGTACTGGACCGAGCAGCTGGCGGGAGCGCCGGAGCTGCTGGAGCTGCCGACGGACCGCCCCCGCCCGCCGGTGCGGACGAACCGGGGCGCGTCCCTCCCGGTGAACTTCTCCCCCGAGCTGCTGGAGCGGCTGCAGGCGCTGGGGCGGAGCGAGGGCGCGACGCTGTACATGACGCTGCTGGGCGCCTTCCAGGTGCTGCTGTCCAGGTACGCCGGGAGCGACGACGTCGTCGTGGGCAGCCCGATCGCGGGGCGGACGAGGAAAGAAACCGAGGAGCTGATCGGCTTCTTCGTCAACACGCTGGTGCTGCGCACCGACCTCTCCGGCGACCCGAGCTTCCGCGAAGTCCTGCGGCGGGTGAGGGACGTCACGATGGGCGCGTACGAGCACCAGGAGGTGCCCTTCGAGCGCCTGGTGGCCGAGCTGCAGCCGGAGCGGTCCCTGAGCCACTCGCCGCTCTTCCAGGTCATGTTCACGCTGCAGGACGCCGGGGGCGGGGAAGGCGCGCTTCCGGGGCTGCGCGTGAGCGAAGTGGGTGCGGAGGTCGACGGCGCCAAGTTCGATCTCTCCCTGGGCCTGGCGCCGACCTCGCGCGGACTGCGGGGCGTGCTGACCTACAGCACCGACCTCTTCGAGCCGGGCACCATCGAGCGCATGGTGCAGCACCTGGAGCGGGTGCTGGAGCAGGTCGCCGCGAACGCGGGCGTGCGGCTGTCGCAGCTGGATCTGCTCGGGAACGCGGAGCGCGCGCTCGTGCTGGAGGAGTGGAGCCGGACGGAAGCCGGGGGTCCGGCGGACCGGTGCGCCCACGAGCTCTTCGCGGAGCAGGCGGAGCGCACGCCCGGCGCGGTCGCCGTGATGTTCGACGGCGCGCGGCTGACGTACGCGGAGCTGGATGCGCGCGCGAACCAGCTCGCGCACTACCTGCGTGCGCTGGGCGTGGGGCCGGAGGTCCGGGTGGGGCTGTGCGTGGAGCGCAGCCTGGAGATGGTCGTGGGCGTGCTCGGGGTGCTCAAGGCCGGAGGCGCCTACGTGCCGCTGGACCCCGGCTACCCGGCCGAGCGCCTGGCGTTCATGCTCCGGGACGCCACCATGCCGGTGCTGCTGACGCACTCGTCCATCGAGCAGCGGCTGCCCGGGCATGCCGGGCGCGTGGTGCGGCTGGACCTGGAGGCGAGCGCGATCGCGCGGGAGCCGGCGCATGCGCCCGAAAGCGGGGTGGTTCCGCAGAACCTGGCGTACGTGATCTACACCTCGGGGTCCACGGGACGGCCCAAGGGCGCCGCCATCCCGCACGGGGGGCTGGCGCGCTACCTCGCGTGGGCCGGCGCGGCGTACGGCGCCGGGAGCGGGCAGGGCTCTCCCCTGCACTCCTCGCTCTCGTTCGACCTGACCGTCACCAGCCTCTTCGTTCCTCTCCTGGCGGGCCGGTCGGTGGTGCTCGCCCCGGAGGCGGGGGTGGAGGCGCTCGCGGCGGTGCTCCGTTCGTCCAGCCCCTTCGGCTTCGTCAAGATCACCCCCGGCCACCTTTCGCTCCTCCTTGCGCAGCTGACGCCGGACGAGGCGGCACGGGCCACGGGCCGGTTCGTCGTCGGGGGCGAGAGCCTGCCGGCCGAGGTGCTGGCGCGCTGGGCGGAGGTGGCCCCGGAGATGGAGGTCACCAACGAGTATGGGCCCACCGAGACGGTGGTCGGCTGCTGCATCCACACCCTCAGGACGCGCGAGGCCACGGCCGGTGCGGTCCCGATCGGCCGCCCGTCGCCGGGGACGGCTCTCTACGTCCTGGATGGCGGCATGTCGCCGTGTCCGATCGGCGTGCCGGGGGAGCTGTACATCGGCGGCGGGCAGCTGGGGCGCGGCTACCTGGGACGGCCGGCGCTGACGGCTGACCGGTTCGTCCCGGACCCGTTCTCCCGCGAGCCGGGGGCGCGGATGTACCGCTCGGGCGACCGGGTACGGTGGCTCTCCGACGGCAACCTGGAGTTCCAGGGCCGCCTGGACGACCAGGTGAAGGTCCGCGGCTTCCGCATCGAGCTGGGGGAGATCGAGGCACAGCTGGCGGCGCACGAGGGAGTGCGCGAAGCCCGGGTGGTGGTGCGCGAGGACCAGCCGGGTGACACCAGGCTGGTGGCGTACGTCGTGGGCGGCGTGGAGACGGACGCGCTGCGCGCCCACATGCGCCAGAACCTGCCGGAGTACATGGTGCCCGGCGCGTTCGTCGTGCTGGAGGCGCTGCCGCTGACGCCGAACGGGAAGCTGGACCGCAAGGCGCTGCCGGCGCCGGAGCTCGCGCCGGCGGAGGAACGGTACGTGGCGCCGCGGACGCCGGTGGAGGAGGTGCTGGCGGGGATCTGGGCCGAGGTGCTGCGCCTGGACCGCGTGGGCGTGGAGGAAAGCTTCTTCGACCTGGGCGGCCACTCGCTCCTGGCCACGCGGGTGATGTCGCGGGTCCGCGAGCTGTTCGGCGTGGAGCTGCCGCTGCGGGTGCTCTTCGAGGGCGCCACGGTGGCGGAGATGGCGAGCGCGGTGGAGGACGGGCGGCGCAGCGAGCTGCCGGTGCTGCCGCCGGTGGTGCCGGTGGACCGCACGGGGGCGCTGCCGCTGTCGTTCGCGCAGGAGCGGCTCTGGGCCGTGGACCAGATGCAGGGGGCGGGGGCGCTCTACAACGTCCCGATGGCGCGGCGGCTGGAGGGCCCGCTGGACGTGGAGGCGCTGCGGGGCGCGCTGGCCGCCATCGTCCGCCGGCACGAGGCGCTGCGGACGGTCTTTCGCGAGGCGGATGGCGCGCTGCAGCAGGTGATCGTCCCCTTCGCGGGCTTCGAGGTCCCCCTGGAGGACCTCTCGGGGCTGGACGCGGCGGAGCGCGAGGCCCGGGTGGGGCGGAGCGCGGCCGAAGACGCGGCGCGGCCCTTCGACCTGTCGGCGGGCCCGCTCATCCGCGCGCGGCTGCTGCGGCTGGGCCAGGAGGAGCACGTGCTCCTTCTCTGCATGCACCACGTCGTCAGCGACGGGTGGAGCATGGACGTGCTCACGCACGAGCTGAACGTCCTGTACGGCGCGTTCCGTGAAAAGCAGGGGTCGCCGCTTCCGGAGCTGGCGGTGCAGTACGCCGACTACGCCGCGTGGCACCGCTGGCACCTGTCGGGAGAGGTGCTGGAGCGGCACCTCGCCTACTGGCGCCAGACGCTCGCCGGCGCCCCCGCGCTGCTGGCGCTTCCCACCGACCATCCGCGCCCGGCGGAGCGGACGCACCAGGGGGCGCACGAGAACGTCCAGCTCCCCGCCGCGCTGCTGGAGCGGCTGCGGGCGCTGGGGCGGGACGAGGGCGCCACGCTGTTCATGGTGCTGCTGGGCGCCTTCCAGGCGCTGCTCTCCCGGTACGGAGGGGGGGAGGACGTCGTCGTGGGAAGCCCCATCGCGGGACGCACCCGCCGCGAGCTCGAAGGGCTCATCGGCTACTTCGCCAACACGCTGGTGCTGCGCACGGACCTGGGCGGCGATCCCGCCTTTCGCGACGTGCTGCGGCGGGTGCGCGCGGCCACGCTGGGCGCCTACGAGCACCAGGAGCTCCCGTTCGACCGGCTGGTGGCGGAGCTGCAGCCGGAGCGCAGCCTGAGCCACTCTCCCCTCTTCCAGGTGACGTTCACCTTCGGGGACGGCGCGCCCTCCGGATGGAGCCTGCCGGGGGTGCGCGTGAGCCCGGTCAGCACGGAGTCACACGCCGCCAAGTTCGACCTCATGCTGGCCATGGAGGCCACGCCTGGCGGCCTGCGCGCCGGGCTTACCTACGCCACCGACCTGTTCGAGCGCGGCACCATCCGGCGGATGCTGGGCCACCTGGAGCGGGTGCTGGAGCAGGTCGCCGGGAACGCGGACGTACGCCTTTCCGAGCTGAGGCTCGCGGGCGACGAGGAGCGGGCGCTGCTGGCGGCGGGCCACGCCACCCGGTCGTTCCCGGTCGCGGAGCGGCTCGACCAGCGCTTCGAGGCGCGGGCGCTGGAGCGGCCGGACGCTCCCGCGCTCACCTACGACGGGACCACGACGACGTACGGCGAGCTGAACGAGCGCGCCAACCGCCTGGCGCACCGGCTGCGCGCGCTGGGCGTGGGCCCGGAGGTGCGGGTGGGGATCGTGCTGGAGCGCTCGGCCGAGCTCATCGTCGCCATCCTCGCCGTGCTCAAGGCGGGCGGCGCGTACGTCCCGCTGGATCCGTCGTACCCGGCGGACCGCATCGCCTTCGTCCTGGAAGATGCCCGGATCCCGGTGCTGGTGACCGCCAGCGGCGTCCTCGCGCGTCTCCCGGTCTTCACGGGCGCGGCGCTCTGCCTGGATACCGACGCCGGCGCCATCGCCCGCGAGAGCGGCGAGAACCCGGGCGTGCAGGCGGGGCCGGACACCCTGGCGTACGTCATCTACACCTCCGGCTCCACGGGAAAGCCCAAGGGGGTGCAGGTCACGCACGCCAACGCGGTGCGGCTCTTCGACGCCACCGACGCGTGGTTCGGCTTTGCCGCGGACGACGTGTGGACGCTGTTCCACTCGTGCGCCTTCGACTTCTCGGTGTGGGAGATCTGGGGCGCGCTCCTCTACGGCGGCCGCCTGGTGGTCGTCCCCTACCTCACCACCCGCTCGCCGGAGGACTTCCACCGGCTGCTGGCGGACGAAGGGGTGACCATGCTGAGCCAGACGCCCAGCGCCTTCAAGCAGCTGGTGCAGGCCGACCTGGCCTCGGGGGTGGACCCGTCCGCCCTGCGCCTGCGCTGCGTGGTCTTCGGCGGCGAGGCGCTGGACCCGCTGTCGCTGCGGCCGTGGATGGAGCGGCACGGCGAGCGGCCGCGGCTGGTGAACATGTACGGGATCACCGAGACCACCGTGCACGTGACCTACCGCGTGATCACGCGCGCCGACCTGGACCGCGGGGGAAGCCCGATCGGGGTGCCCATCCCCGACCTCTCCCTGTACGTCCTGGACGCGGGGCTGGAGCCGGTCCCCGCGGGCGTCACGGGCGAGCTCTTCGTGGGCGGCGCGGGGGTGGCGCGCGGCTACCTGAACCGGCCCGAGCTCACGGCCGAGCGCTTCATCCGGGACCCCTTCTCCGCGGACCCGGCGGCGCGCCTGTACCGCTCGGGCGACCTGGCCCGGCGGCGCGCGGACGGCGAGCTGGAGTACCTGGGGCGCGCCGACCAGCAGGTGAAGATCCGCGGCTTCCGCATCGAGCTGGGAGAGATCGAGGCCGCGCTGATGGAGCTGCCGGGGATTCGCGACGCGGCCGTGCTCGTGCGTGACGAAGCCGGCCGCGAAAAGCAGCTCGTGGCGTACGTGGTCCTCCAGCCGGGCGAGGCGGAAGACTCCACCGCCATGCGGGCTGCTCTCTCCGTGCGGCTTCCCGAGCACATGGTTCCGGCGGTCTTCGTGGTGCTTCCCCGGATGCCGCTGACCTCCCACGGCAAGCTGGACCGGCGCGCCCTCCCGGCCCCCGAGGCCGGACGGACGCTCCGCGCGGCGTATGCCGCCCCCGCCTCCGCCCCGGAGCGCCTGCTGCAGGAGGTGTGGCAGGAGGTGCTCGGCGCCGAGCAGGTCGGCGTCCTGGAGAACTTCTTCGCCGCGGGCGGGGATTCGATGCGCGCGGTGCAGATGGTGGCCGTGCTGCGCCGGCGCGGGATGGCGCTCACCGTGCGCGACCTCTTCGAGGAGCCGACCATCCGCGGGCTGGCGGCGCGTCTGGACGCGGCCGGCCGGGCGGGCGAGGCGCCGCAGGGCGGAGTTCCCCACCACCTGGCCGACCTGGCCGAGGAAGAGCGGGTTCGCGTGCGGGCCGCCTTTCCGGCCCCGGTCCAGGACGTGTACCCGGCAACCGGGATGCAGGGGGTGATGATCTCCGAGTACGCCAGGGACACCGCCCGCGCCGGCGTCTATCACCCGCAGCAGTGCCACCGGCTCACCGATGCCTCCCTCTCGACCGATGCGCTCCGCCACGCGATCGAGCAGGTGGTCCGCAGGCATGCGATCTTCCGCACCGTCTTCGTGACGGGAAGCGACGGCACCCTGCTGCAGGTGGTCCGCGAGAGCGCCTCCGTGCCCATCGGCTACCAGGACCTGCGCGGGCTCTCCCCCGACGAGCAGGAGCGCGCCATCCGGGCCGGCCTGGCGCAGGATCTCGAAACGCCGTTCGATCCGTCCGACCCCCACGGTTCGCTCACGCGCTTCGTGATCTTTCACCGCGAGGACCACGTGGCCGATCTCATGATCTCGGCGCACCACGCCATCGAGGACGGGTGGGGGAACGTGCACTTCCTCAACACCCTGTTCGAGGCGTACGCCGACGCGCGGGACGGCCGGCCGGTCTCCGCCGCGCCCCTGCCCAACACGTACCGCGAGTTCGTCGCGCTGGAGGCGGAGATCGTGGCCTCGGCCGAGGCGCGGGCGTTCTGGCGGGACCGCCTGCGGGATGTGTCTTCCCCCTGGCCCGCTCCACGCGGCGCCACGGGCGGGTCCCCGGGCGAGTGCCGGCTCGTTCGCAGGATCGCGCCGGAGCTCACCGCGGCTCTGCGTGAAACGGCCGCGCGAGAGGGGGTCGCCGTGAAGGCGCTTTACCTGAGCGCCTTCCTGGACGTGGTGGCCATGCTCACCGGAGGAGAGGACGCGTGCACGGGCGTGGTCTGGAACGGCAGGTCGGAGCGGCTCTCCGAACCGCTCACCACGCTGGGCCTCTTCTGGAACCTGGTGCCGGTGGCACGGCCCGCCACCGCCTCTGGCGACGCCGCGGGGCGGGCCCTGGCGGTCCACCACGACCTTCTCGAGGCCGATCGCTTCGGGCGCTATCCGCTGGCGGAGATCATGGCGGACCGCGGCGGGCGGGAGCCGTTCTTCTCCACCTTCAACTTCCTCCACTTCCGCAACGAGGCCGGTCCAGACGCGGTACGGGGGAGCCACGTGCAGCCGGTGTACTCGCTCGACCGGCTTCACCTCCCCTTCAACCTGGCCGTCGGCCTGGCGGCGCGTGGCGAAGGCGCGAGAATGGCCGTGGAATACGACGGCCGGTTCTTCAGCCGGGGCGACGCGGACGCCGCGCTCGACAGCTACCTCCTTCGGCTCGAAGAGCTGACGTCCACCACCGCGCCAGCCGCAAAGGTCCTGGTCTAAACGCGGCCGGACGAACGTGCACGGCATGGAAGTCCCTCGCCGGAGGGGCTTCCATGCCGAAGGAGTGCTCCCCACGCGCTACCAGGTGCGGCAGAACGGGGGGGGGGGTGGACCAGGATCTCCGCTATGCCGCCGTGGCCGCGGGTGCGCTCCCGGACTCGCTCTTCGCGGCGCCGGCGACCCGGTGGAGGAAGCACTGGTGCGTTGATGGCCGTGCGCTCCAGGAGGGGTACGGCTGCCGGTGAGTGGGTTGTGGCGCGAAACCGTGCAGCAGCTGCAGGCCTTTTCCGAGGCAGCTCTCCGGCCTGGCCACATCACCATGGCGCGGCCGCGATCTCAGTTGCCCAGCGCGACGGCCACGTTGCGCAGCAGGCCGCGGCGCTTGGCGCGCTTGATGGGCGAGCCCTTGAAGCGCGCGCTGAACTCCTCCTGCGTCATCGTCATCCACCCGATCAGCGACGGCCCGTCCAACCCCTCGCGAGCCAGGAACGCCTTCTCGGACAAAGGCGTGGCGAAGCTGTTCCAGGGGCAGACCTCCTGGGAGCTGTGCCGACTTCCCCGTTTCTCGATCCCGCTCTCGACAGGTCGACGGATGGTGCGGGCAAAGCTGAAAGAGTGACCCACTCGGCAGCCGGCGTCCTCATCACGTTACCTCTACGGGCGCCCGGCGACCGGGGCTATGTAGCGGGTGTACAGCGGGATCCGCTCGCAGCGGGAAGGGTGAGGGTTGACAAGTAATGTTATAACAACTATCGTTCAGCCATGAGTGACCAAGCCAAGGGCGCAGTATCGCTGCCGGTGTCGCCTGAACAAAGGGCCGCAGTCGCAATGGGGCGCGTGGTCGTCCGGGGCATATACCGGATGGAACAGCTGCTCAAGCCGTACGGCCTGACGC
>DATAAG010000110.1:0-20360 GCA_036260235.1 Longimicrobium sp. | reverse complement strand
CCCCCCGCGCCCTGAGCGGGTGAACCCGCCGCTGGAACAGCCAGAAGCCCCGTCTCGCCGCCGCTGACGCGCCGGCGAACGGGGCTTCAACTGCAACTGCTGCCCACGCCACGAGCCGTCATCCTGCCTGTGAGGGAGGCGCCGCGCCCGACCCGGCGGACGGCGTGATCCCGGGGCGCCGACCGAAGGATCTGCTCTCCCGTCGCTCATAGCCCACCGGCGCACCGCGAACCCGCCCGCGCCGTCCCTCCCCCCCCGTGATCCAGACGCCTGCCGGTGTTACATTTCCCGGCCGCCGCGCGCACTCCGCGCACGGGGATGGCTCCTGATCGGCTGGATGATGGACTCCGGAAAGCAGGCGGGCGCGCCGCGGCTGGCGCTCTGGACGTGCGTGGCGGTGATGGCGGCGCTGGTGGTGACGGCGGGCGTCGCCGTCGCGCCGCGGCCGATGCCGCGGTTCCACGGCACCACGTACACCGAAGTGGCTCCCGCCGCGGAGTTCGCGCTGGTGGACCACGACGGCCGGCCGGTGTCGCTGCAGAGCTATCGCGGCGCGCCGGTGCTGCTGTTCTTCGGCTACACCCATTGCCCCGACGTCTGCCCCCTCACGCTGGACAGGCTCACCCGCGCGCTGAAGAGCGTGGGCGGCCGGGCACGGGACGTACGCATCCTGCTGGTGACGCTGGACCCCGCGCGGGACACGCCGGCCGCGCTGAAGGCGTACGCCAGCCGCTTCGGCCCCGCCGTCACCGGCCTCACGGGCGACAGCGCCGCGCTGGCGAAGGCGTGGGCCGGGTACGGCGCCTACGTGACCACCGCCGCCGCACGGCCTGCATCGGCCGCCGGCCACGCCCACGCGGCGGATCAGCCCGTGCCGACGGCCACGAAGACGGTGCATTCGAGCGTGGTCTACGGCATCGACCGGCGCGGCAACCTGCAGGTGGTGATCTCCGACACCGCCACCCCCGAGCAGGTGGCGGACGACGTGCGCACGCTCGCGCGCCTGTGATCCGGGCGGCGGCGGCCGGCTCCTCGTCCCACCGCTAGAGAAAAGCCACGCCCCACAACTCTGCGAACTCTCTTTTCTCCTCCGAGTACTCTGCGTTTACGCTTTCCAGGAGTGCGCGGAGAACTCAGGAATTCGGTATCACACAGAGGAGCTGACCCCGAGTCATCAATTCTCTGCCCTCTGCGTGAGATTCTTTTTCGGGATCCCGCAAGAGAGCGGGAAGCATCCCCGAAGCGGGCAAATGGAAGAGCGGCCAGATGGCGGCGCCCGGTTCCGTGCGCCTACTCCTCCAGGTCCGCCCAGCGGACCAGGTCACGGAGCGGGGGACGGCCGTCGTGGTGCCACCAGGGGGGCGGCCACGCCATCCGCCCCAGCCCGGTGAAGCGGCTGGCGCCCACGCGGGCCAGCGCGGCCGCCAGCGTCCGCGTCTCCTCCGCGCCCGCGGCGATCCCCACCGTCTGCAGCACGGGGGCGAACCGTTCCACCAGGGCGGGCACCTCCGCCAGCGACGCCACCGGCTTCACCCGCACCACGCGGTTCAGGCACGACGCGGTGAACTCCGGCCGGGGATCGAACACCACCGTCCACGCGGTGCCCTCGCCGGAGGCGTGCAGGCGCAGGCCGCCGCCGCCGGCCTCCGCGAACTCCGCCTCCGCGCGCAGCTGGCGGATGGCGGACGACTCGCCGGGCGCCAGGGTGCCGCGCGGCAGCTCGCCCTCCACCGCCGCCATCTCCTCCGCCAGCAGCGCCGCCCAGGCATCGGGCGAGACCGCGCCGCCCTCCTCCACGTAGAACAGGTGCGGCGACACGCATCCCTGCTGGTCGAAGGTGGAGGCGTCCAGCGCCGCGCCCCGCGCCGCCTCCCGCGCCCCCGCCTCCGCCAGCGCCCCGCGGCCCACGACCCCGAACGAGACCCTGGGCCCGTACCCCAGGAAGCGAGCCGCCGGCGGCGTACGGGCGCGGAGGGAGGCGACCGCCTCCGCGCCGCCGTACACGACCACCGCGTCCGCCGCCTCCAGCGCCGCGCGCTCCATCATCTCGTCCCCGCCGGCCCAGTAGGTCACGGCCAGGCAGGCGCCCAGCTCGGCGTCCGCCTCCGCCACGCCGCGGGCGAAGAGCGCCGCCAGCAGCGGCTCCCCCACGGCGGCCTTGCCCAGCGTGGCCGCCTTCACCAGCAGCGAGCGGACGATGGAGGTGACCGCCACGCCGGGGACGTTGCCGCTGAAGACGTGCACCGCCATCCGCGGCCCGAACGCCGCCACCTGCCCCTGCCCGCGCGGCGCGGGCTGAAAGCCGTCCAGCACCCTCGGGTCGCCGAACTCCGCCCGCAGCAGCTCGCGCAGGCGCGGCGCGCGCCAGTCCGCGGCCATGCGGTCCAGCACCAGGCGGATCATGGGCGGGGAGTAGGCGGTCACCGCGGGAAGGGCACGCTCGGCGGCGCGGCGCAGGGGATCGCCGGGGTCCTGGAAGCGCGCGGCGACGCGGTCGATCACGCCGACGATCTCCGCCACCGGGCGCCGCGCCAGGTGCCGGTCGCGCGCGGCGGCCAGCGCCTCCACCTGCCGCCCCAGCTCCACGGGAGAGATGCGGGCGAGGCGCACCTCGAACGCATCCTCCCCGCGCCCGTACGACCAGGTGCTGGTGCGCGGGTGCTCCAGCGCGGGAAGGTGGTAGGCGTCGATGACCTCGGGCCGCATGCCAGGAAGTGCGTGAGTGCGTCAGTGCGTCAGTGCGTGAGTGGAAATGCGCTGTTCACTCACGCACTTACGCACTCACGCACTCACGCACTCTTCTTACAGGAAGTCCCAGAACGACGGGTTGGCCTCCACGATCACCTCCCACCGGCCGCCGCCGCCCAGGCCGCGCGCCACGTCCAGGCGGATGATGTCGAAGAACAGGCCCACCCCGGCGCCCACGGAGTACAGGTCGCCCGTGCGCAGGTTCAGCGGCGGACGGACCACGCCGCCCTGGAAGGGGTCCAGCTCGCCCGCCTGCCGCACCGACCCCGCCGCCGCGAAGACGCGGCCGCGGAGGAACGGCCGCAGCAGCTCCGCCGCATACGTGACCCGCGCCGTGGCGAAGCGGTCGCCGCCGTACGCGCGGAAGTCGTAGCCGGGCACCGTCCCCCGCCCGCCCAGCAGGAACAGCTGCTGCCGCGGCACCTCGCCGACCGCCGCGCCGGCGGTGACGTCCACGGAAAGCTCCGAGCCGCCGCCGCCGCGCATCACGTACCCGGCGTCCAGCCGCGGGCGCACGTGGCCGGCGAGGACGTCCGCCTGCGCCGTCATCGCCCCTTCCAGCGAGAGGCCGAAGGAGAAGCCGCGCGCCATCTCCGCCGGCACCGGGTGCCGCAGGGAGACCGTGGCGCCGTAGAGCTCGCCTTCGTCGATCGGCAGCACGGGGCGGAAGTGGCTGCCGCCGCCCAGCAGCGAGAACGCCGTCTCCCGCGACGCGGTGCGGTGCTCCTCCGCCCGCAGGCGCAGGGCGCCGTTCCACCCGCGCCCCACCGCCCGGTCCGCACGCAGCTCCACGCCCGTGGCGAAGTAGGGGTCCGTGAAGTCGTAGCCGGCCACCAGCGCCGTCACCGAGTTCATGGCGCCGGAGATCACCGGCATCCCGCCCACGTCGCGCGGCTGGTTGAGGTACGCGCCGATGCCCACGCGGTCCGGCAGCGTGCCCCGCCACACGTCCACCTCGCCGAACACCTGCTCCGCCGCCAGCGCGTACCCGCCGCGGATCCCCAGGGAGACGCGCTCCGCGGGGTTGAAGCGGATGCCGGGGCCGATGGCCAATCCCTCCGCGCGGTTGTAGCGCAGGGTGCCGGAGGCGGAGGTCAGGTCGAGGCGCGTCCCCGGCAGGCCGCTCAGCAGCCGCCGCCCCACCAGCTCCGCCGCCTCGCGGCGGATGTCGCCCAGCTCGCCGCCGGCGCTCAGCCCCACCTCGCGCAGCTCCGCGTGGATCGGCTGCTCGAAGGCGAACGCCTCGCGCTGCGCCACGGGGACGGAGACCACCCGGCGCCCGGCGAAGAGCCCCGCCGGCAGGTTCTGGTTGAAGCGGTAGTTGCTGATGCGCATGGTCCCGCGGATCATCCCCCCCGCGGGAAGGCCCAGCTCCGGCACCTGCCGCCGCAGCTCCACCTGCTGCCGGTTGGGAAGCCAGAAGCGCCCCTTGTACAGCCCGTTCTCCAGCAGGACGTTGATGTAGTCCAGGTTCCGGTCCACGTACGAGACCGGGGTGAAGGTGAACTCCATCCGCACGATGTCGCCGCCGCGGCGGTCCACGAAGACGGAGCCGACCAGCGCCGGGCGCGACGGGTCCTTCGGCCGCACCTGCACCTTGTAGACGCGCACCGGCTCCGCCGCGCCGGGAAGGCGAATGCTGGTGCTGTCCGCCAGGCGGTAGTCGTACGAGCCGGGCGCCGCGGGGGCCGCCGGGTGCAGCACGTCCGCCACCTCGTCGCCGTCGCCCAGGCGGATGAGGTCGCCGAAGTTGTCCTGCACCACCGTGAGGTGGTCTTCGTGGTAGCGGATGTTGGTGGGCAGGTTGCGCTCGTCGCGCAGGCCGATGATGCGCTGCTTGGCCAGGTTGGGCGCCTTCCAGAACACGTCCAGCGCCACCTGGTCGGTCTTGACCAGGGTGCGCTCGCCGGTGTCGCGGCGGTCCAGGTAGAAGTAGATGTACCCGCGCGCGTCGGCCTGGTAGTCCACCATCCCCGTGTCGGAGAGGGCCACCTGCCGCCGCTCCTGCGCGCGTTGGACGATCTCCAGCGCGCGGGCGGAGTTCCAGGCGCCGTCGTCCTGCGCGGCGGCGGCGGCGGGCCCGGCCAGGGCGGCCAGGGCCAGCGCGGCGGGCATCAGCGTGCGTCGCAAACCAGTCGCTTCCCGGGGCTCACATGACGGAGGCGGGCCCGCGCAGCGTTCGCGCCGGGCCCGGCCGGTTTCCTTCCCTCTGATCCAGAATCGTACCGCCTGCGCCGGCTCAGGGGCAGGCGCCCTGCGCCAGCCCCACGGAGAGCTGGCCGTTGATGGTGTTCTGCAGCCCCTCCTCGCTGATCCCCGCGGCGGCGGCGTAGTGGCCGCGCGCCACGGCGAACGGGAACCCCGCCGCGTCGCCGGTGAGCCGCTTCGCGGAGGCGTTCCAGGCCAGCAGGAGCGTCCGGGACGGGAACAGCAGCGCGGCCGCCTTCTCGTCGTTGGACGGGATGTTCAGCACGATCTCGTCCTCGCGGTAGTCGATCGAGCCGCGGATCTGCTCCAGGAAGGCGGTGGACTGCGCCGTGTACACCAGGTCGTACGTCCCGTTCTCCGCCAGCGCCAGCGTGGCCTCCGGCCGCCCGGCGGGAGGCGTGGTGTCTACCACGCTGATCAGCAGGTCGGCGCGGGGGAGCGCGGCGTTGGTGGGCTGAAAGCGCAGCGTGCACAGGTTGTACACGCCGGCCACCTCTTCCGGGGTGATGCGGTCGGAGCCGCTTCCGCCGTCGCCGTCGCAGGCGGCCAGCAGGGCGAGCGCGGGGAGCAGGGCAAGGGCACGGCGCATGGTGCGGCTTCTCTCAGGGTTCGAGGGACTGTTGATGCGGTACCGACTTCATGTGACGCGGCGGCTTCTCCGTCCGGGGCGGTCATGTACCCGCGAGGGGGGCGCGACGTTTCCCGGGGGTCCCTCCCCCCTCCCCTCGCACACTGCGCGAAGAAGGGGTGAACTGCAACTGCAGCTCACGATCGGCTCGCCCCCACCCCGCTCATCCCACCCGGAACCTAGCACCCGGCGCGCGGAGCGGGAAGCGCTACCCCTGGCCGGCCAGCACCAGGAAGACGTCGTACAGCGCGTGCGTCCACGCGGCCACGCCAAAGCCGCGGATCATGAACAGCGCGCTGAACGCCAGCCCGGCCAGGAAGCGGAAGGTGAAGCTGTTCAGCTCCAGCGGGTACGCGTACGGGCCGACGTAGTGGAAGGCGGAGAAGATGAAGGCGGAGACCACCACCGCCAGCACGCCCGCCGTGGTCCGCCGCACCCCCACCGCCGACAGCAGCGCGAACAGCCCGCCCGTCAGCAGCACGCGAAAGAGCAGCTCCTCGTAGATCCCCGCGCCCAGCGAGAGCACCACGCCGTCCAGCACGGGCAGGCGGGTGATGCCGCCGTCCGCCCCCAGCCGCACCGCGCCGCCCAGCACCACCTGCGTGGCCGCCGCGATGATGCCGCCGAAGAGCACGGCGTAGACGGCGCTCTCCGCCAGCATCCCCGCGAAGTACGCGCCGCGCAGGGGAACACGCTTCTTCCTGCGCTCCAGCCCCACCAGCACCGCGGCGCCCAGCGCCAGCACGGCGGTAAACGCCAGCGTTCCCTGCACGCCGCCCGCCGACAGCAGCGTGCGCAGCAGCACGTCCGCGCCGTTGCGCATGCCGCTGTCGCGCCCCGCGATCAGCATGGCCCCCAGCTCGTACAGCACCAGCAGGGGGAGCGCGAAGAGGAGCGAATAGGTGTGCGTGCGGGTGGTGTCGAGGTATCTTTGCATGGTGCCCCGGGGCTCAGGCAAGGCGCCGCCTTGCCCTGGCTGGCCTGCCGATTGCGAAATCCATTCGTTCCGTAAGGCCTGCGTTCACCCGTCTTTTCAAACGGGAGGCGCAGGCGAAAAGTTTCCCGAACCTGCGTGGGAGGATGATCCGCTTGCGGCCGATCGCGGTGTTCGTGGCGCTCCTTGGCGTGGCGCCGGTGCAGGGGTGCGGCCTGCTGGGCGGCGAGCCGGCGGAGTCGCCCGTGCAGGTGCAGGAGCGCCGGCAGCAGGACGAGGCGATCCGCCGCGAGGTGGAGGCGCGGCTGGCGGCGGAGCCCTCCATCGGCGCGGGACGCCTGCGCGCCGTGGTGAACGCCGGCGACGTGCAGCTGCACGGGGCGGTCGTGGGGTTCGGCGCGCTGCAGTGCGCCATCGCGAACGCGGAGCTGGTGCCCGGCGTGCGGCTGGTGATCGACTACATGGTCCTGCAGCCCGGCCCCCGGCGCGTCACCTGCCTGGCCCCGCGCATCTTCTCCGCCCCCGCCACTCCGTAACGCGGATCGATCGAAGCCGTCGCGAACCCGCCGCCTCGCGCGTTCTCCATCGCCAGCACCGGCGCACCCGGACCAATCTGTCGTCCGGGCCGCGCATCCGCATCACCCGGTGCCGCGCGGAGCTGGCGTCTGCACGTGTGTGTCCCGTCACTCCCTCCAGGAGCTGATCGTGCCATGACCCGCATCCCCCGTTCGGCCGCCGCGATCACCTTCGCCGCGGTGGTGGCCTGCACCGGCGATCCCGTCTCGTTGTGCGCCTGCCTGACCGGCCCGAACATCATGGTGTACGGGCAGGTGACCGACCCGTCGGGGGCAGCGGTGCCCGGCGCCACCGTGCGCCTGGAGGCGATGCCGGTCCGGTGCGAGGGCACGCCCCACGTGACACTCCCGGAGACGGACGGCACGGGACGCTACCGCGGGGCGGTGTTCGCGATCACCCAGTGGACCGAGCAGTGCCTCCGCATGACGGCGCTGCCTCCGGCGGGGAGCGGATTGCGGAGCTCGGAGACGGTGGAGGTCACCATCGCCACGCCGCAGCGGGTCCGGGGTGACAGCCTGCGGCAGGACTTCACCCTGCGCGCACAGTAAGCTCGTCCACGTCCACCAACCGCCACGAACCCGCATGCCGCCCATCCGCATCCGCATCCCCCGCATGCTCCTGGTCGTACTGGGGCTGATGCTGTTCGTCTCCTGCGTGAACCCGTACGAGACGTGCGCCTGCTCGCCGCCGCCGGACGAAGCAGTCGTCTACGGGCGGGTGACGGACCCGTCCGGCGCGGTCGTCGCCGGCGCGCTGGTGCGGGCGGAGAGGGGGCCGCCGGGATGCCAGCCGTCGGTGGAGCGCTGGGAGGGCACCACCTCCGCAACCGGCCGCTACCGCGTGTCCGTCTACAGCCACGGCGGCCCCGACGCGGACTGGTGCCAGCGCGTGTTCGCCCTGCCGCCGGCGGGAAGCACGCTGCGCGGCTCGGACTCGGTGGCGTTCACGGTACGGTACCGGCCCGCGGGATCGCAGCCGGACAGCGTGCGCGTGGACCTGGTGCTGCGCGCGCCCTGATCCGCATCGCAGTGCGGACCACGCTTTCCCATCGCCTGCAGAGACCCATGCCCAGGATCCGCATTCCCCGCCCGTTCGCCGCGATCACCTTTGCCGCGGTGGTGGCGTGCACCAGCAATCCGCTCGGCCTGTGCGCCTGCGACCCTCCGATACCGACCGCGGTGGTCTACGGCCGGGTGACGCAGCCGGACGGCGTGCCCGCCGGGGGCGCGCGGGTGCACGTGGACATGAGTCCCACCGGTTGCGAGAAGTGGGTGGACGGCCGGGACTACAACACGGACGGCGAGGGCCGCTACCGCGCGTCGCTCTACCGCCTGGGGCCGGAGAGCGAGCAGTGCGTGAGGGTCTTCGCCGAGCCGCTGGTGCGCAGCGCCATGCGCGGCTCCGACACGGTCACCATCAGCGTCCATTTTCCGGCGAACGCACGGCCGGACAGCGTTCGCGTGGACCTGGCGCTCCGGCCGCTGCAGTAGTTTTCCCGCAGAGCAGGATCAATCCCGTTCGCCTTCCCCCTCCAGCGCGGCGCGGACCCAGTCGACGAGCGGGCACGCGGCGTGGAAGGAGGCGGTGAGCCAGGCGAGCGCCTCGTCGTGCGTGGCGGAGCGGACGTCGCGCTCGCGCCAGACGATGAAGCTCTTGAGCTTGATGTACTCGATGAGCGGCGTGTCCGCCGCGTAGCCGCGCGGCGGGCGCGAGAGCCGGTCGCCCTGCAGGTCGCCCCACGTCTTCCTGAACCCGGGGGAGCGCAGCACCTTCTCCAGCCGCCGGGGGTGCTCGGCGATGGACTGGCGGATGCGCTCCAGCTTGCCCGGCTCGGGGAGCCAGATGCCGCCGGCGGCCAGCATGGTGCCGGTGTGGTCCACCTCGAAATAGTAGCCCGGCGGCCCGCCGCGCCGCGGCCGGTCGCAGACGTGCGCGCTGAAGGTGGTCTTGTACGGCGACTTGTCCGCGCTGAACCGCACGTCGCGGTAGATTCGGAACATGCAGTCCTTCGGATCCACCCACCGCACCCCCTCGTCCCACTCCGCCACCGCCGCGATCGCCTGCCCCACGAACGCCGTAAAGTCGTCGCGCAGCGCCTGGTACTCCGGCCGGTGCGCCTCGAACCACATCCGCTCGTTGTGCTCGGCGAGATCCGCCAGGTAGGCGGTGAGTCGGGGGAAGTCCATTGATTCAAGTTGTTCAGTCTTCGGGTAAACCGTCGCGCCGGGCGCCGAACAGTTACTGTTGCTGGTTCCCACTATCGTCGGAAAGCTCATCGCGCTTTCCAGTCCCCTGCTCACGCAACTGCGTTTCAAACTTTGCCCTCTGTTTTGTAATCCGGCTAACGTTCTCCGGATTTCCTAACTGGACCATGATTTCCTCAGCTTGCTTCGAGTGCTTCATTGCGTCAGCCAAGTCGCCTTCTGCGGCGTCGAGCAGGGCTAACTGAGCCAAGTTGATTGCTTCTAGCAGTTTATTCCGCATACGTCGTGTAATGACAAGGCTCTCGGATAATAAGTTCCGTGCTTGTTTAAAGTCGCCTTCGTCTTTGGCCAATACACTCAATTCGTGCAGCGAAGCAGCGATTCCATGCTGGTTGCCGAGTTCCTTCTCAATGTTGAGACTCTCTTCCAATAATGCGCGCGCCTCCTTCAGATCCCCAGCATCAAATGCAAGCATAGCCAGGTTGTGAACTGCAGCCGCGATCCCCGCACGATCTTTGGTTCTCCGTTTGATTTCCAAACTTTGGAGGTGGAGTCTCCGCGCCTCAGCCTGTTCTCCTGTCTGCTGCGCGATGTTAGCCAAATTATTTAATACCATCCCAACCTGGCGCTCATGTCCAAGATTCTTGTAGATCTCTAAGGATTGGGCGTACGATTGCCTCGCCTCACTCCATTCGCCACGTTTCCCATGCAGCCCTCCTTTATGGAAAGAGAAGCGGGCGACCCAATCCAGCTGTTTGGAAATCTGCGCAGCTTGAAGTGCGCGTTCGTTCAGCTTCATTGCTTCATCCCAGAAGCCACGCACACTCAATACACCAGTGACAGGCAATCCACAGATCGCAGCAATCGTTCCGACGCTTTCCCACTTGTTCCGAGTAAAAGCGAGTTCTGCTGCGCTGATTAAATTATCCTTCTCTACCTCCAGGGCATCATGGTTTTCAGGCAAAGAACCCTTTTGGGCCTCAGCATAGATCACAAAGTATGAGATAAAGCGTTCAAATCCGTAGCCTGGTGATCTCGTGAGAGGCGACTCCGGGTGAGTTCGCGAGTCAGCCCGCGCAAGAACAGGCGCTCGTGCCCTTCTGTACTCTCCACCAGCCAGAGAGCTGAGAGGTTCTGGAGGGCTCGATCCAATCGCCGCAAATCGTCGCCGAAGCCGGCGACGTGAGCCAGAGCCTCGCGGGTCGCATCGGGCGCGAACAACGAGAGGGCGAACAGCGCGGCACGTCCGTCTTCCCCCACCTGCGGGAGCATGAAGGAACGATCGAAGACGCGCTCAGCCGCGTCACCCTCGCCTTTTTTCAGATCGTCCAAAACATCCCTGACTCGACGCGCCAGCGCTACCCGCCTGACGACCCACTGCATCACAAGCGGATTACCGTCGCATTCCCTGATCAACTCGTCGTGGTCCAGCCCGCGGAAGGCCTTGGGTCTCCCGGATTGTTCGATCAAGCGGACCAGAAACTCGCGCGCCTCATCAGCCTCCATGGCGGCAAGCTGAACGTTGGCAAAGTCCTCGCGCTCAATGAAGCCCCGCGTGGTGAGCAGCGCCGGACTATCACTGCAGGATGCAAGAAAGTCCAAGCATCGCGCCTGTTCGTCGGAACCCTCAGCACGCGCGACCGCCTCAAAGTTGTCGAGGATGATAAGCGTCGGTGCGGTGCCGATCAGGGCACGAACCTCTGCCTCCTTCTCCCCGCTAGCCTTCTGGCGGAGTTCCGGATGGCCGAGTTGGGTCGTAACCTCGTCCAGCAGCGTGGAAAGCGTGAAATCCGCCCGGCCCAGCGCGCTGGTCCAAACGATTCGGCCAGCGAAGGTTGCGTTAAGGGCACGGGCTGCTTCCGCGGCCAGCGTGGTCTTGCCGGAGCCACCGGGCCCCCACAGCGCCACCAACCGGCCGCGCTCGGGCGATAGCTCTTCACGCAGCCGCTTGAGGATGTCGCGGCCCTGGTCATCGCGCCGCGAGACGAAGCCGATGGCGGGGGAGCGCGGTATCGTGGAGGAGACCGGGGCTGTTGGAGGAGCTTGGATCGTGGGTTTGGGCTGTACCACACGCGTGGTCATCTCTTCCGCGACGCTGCGGATGCCTTGGGCCACGTCGAGAAAAGCCTCGTCACGGTCTGTCCAGCGCATCACAGGCACAGCGCCTTTCGGCAAAGCTTGGAGTTTGCCGAACGGTGCGTGCGACCAGTCGCAGAGACGCAGAATCACGGGAATGACACGCGCCTCCTCGGTTTCGTGCCGCTGCATGGCCGCCTTGACTTCGATGTCGTAGCAGTATTTGGAGGCGAGAAAGTCCGAGCTGACCAGGAGCAGGATGATGTGCGCGGCCTTCAGATGCGCGTCGATCTCTCCACCCCATTCGCGCCCTGGACTGATCTCCCGGTCGTGCCACTCGGAGATGATTCCCTGGTGCTTCAGCATGGCCAAATGCCTGGTCAGCTCCTTACGCAGTTCTTCGTCTTCGTGCGCGTAGGAGATGAAGACCAGGACAGGCCCACCAGTCTGTGTCACGAAGACATCGCTCCTTCCTGCATTGACCGCGGCGGCGACATGGACAGAGCAAATTGAGGGTGGGGGGCTACCAAACGGAAGCGCGCAGAGGAACCGCGGCTCCTCTGCGCCCTCTCTTCTGTCTCCGCGACCTCTGCGTGAACCTGCAGCTACCGGCCGGCTGCGGCGCGGCGGACGCGCTCGAAGCGCTCGCGGCCTTCGGGGGAGGTGTCGAACCACTGGTGGTACTCGCGCGACGAGACGGCAACGGAGATCACCCCCGTCTCGGGGCCGATGCGCAGCCACACGGTGCCGCCGTCCGCGGTGGGCCACACCACCTCGGCGAAGGCGCGCCCCGCCTGCACCTCTTCGCACAGGTCGCCGCCGCGCGGGTTGTGCGCGCCGCCGCGGGGCGTGGCGCCCGGGAACATGGCCGCGACGCGGTTGCGCATGCGCTCCCAGAACTGGTTGCACGGCACGTCCGGCCCCACCAGCCCGGTGCTGTTGTTCGCCCGGATCAACCCGCGCGTGTTGTGGACGGTGAAGACCAGCCCCTGCCCGCCCTGCGTGTACATGAGCTCCACCATGCCCGGCCCCACCCGGCGGGTGTCCTCCAGCAGCGGCTCGCCAAAGACCCGCTCGATCTCCCGCCGCGGCGCGCCGAACGGGATCTGCACCGCCCGCTCGCCGGGGTTCCACAGGCGGCTGTCGTAGCCGCCGAAGACGGCGGGCTGCCCCGCCGGCGGCATGGCCGGGGGAGCCTGGGCGGCGGACTGCGGCGCCGCGCCGGATGGGGCCGGCGCGACCTGCGCGTACGCGACGGGGCCCTGCGCCCGCCACTGCCGAAAGGCGCCGCTCTCCTCGCTGTAGACGACGCGGCCGTCGCCCGGATCGACGTAGACGGTGGCGCGCGCGCCGTTCACCGGGTCCTGCCACTCGTACCGGGCGGTCGCGCGGCCGGCTCGCACGGCCTCGCACAGGTTCCCCCCGCCGGGGTTGCTCTCGCCGCCGGTTTCGGCAAGGCGCGCGTACTGCCTGCGCATTCGCGCCACGTGCTGCGCGAAGACGCGCGGGCACTCCGCCGCAGGCGTGGAGGTGAGGGATCTGGCGAACAGCTGTGCGAAGCCGTCCCGCTCGTGCACGCCGACGGACCACTGCATCCCTTCCCAATCCTGGAACTGCATGAAGGTCATGCCGCGCTCCGTGTGCTCCGTGTGCGGCGTCTCGCGCCAGTAGCGCTCCACTTCCTGGCGGCTGTCGCCCCACTCCAGCTCACCGAAGCCGACGATGGTGCCGCGCTGCGCCTGCGCGGCGGTGGGCACGGCCAGCGCGAGCAGCAGGGCCGCGCGGATGAACGACGTGGAGCTCATGTGTACGATGGATCAGGGGAGAGGGATGGGTGGATCGTGAAATCCGTGCGGCGAGGCGGATGGCGATCAGCCCGTTTCCGCCCAGAACTGGCCCAGCAGGTTGGCGGCGACGCGGAGGCGGTAGGCGGCGGTGGAGCGCACGTCGTCGATGGGGCGGATCTCCTGCTGCAGCACCTGCTGCGCGTCCTGGATCGATGCGCCCGAGGCGAGCGCGTCCTCCGTCCGCGGCAGCCGCACCACCGTGGCCGCCACGCTCCCCAGCGAGATGCGCGGACGGGGCGCGCGCACGGCCGCCATCACCACCTTGCTGATGGCCTGCGCGGCCCGCGTGCCCACCTTGCGGAACCACTGCGTCCCCTCCACCGCCGGCACCTCCACGGCGACGATCAGCTCGTCCGGGCGGAGGACGGTGGCGCGGTAGCCGGTGTACAGCTCGTTGAACGGCACCCGCCGCTCCCCATCCAGCGAGCGGAGCACGACGACGGCGTCCGCCGCCGCCAGCACCGGGAGCGAGTCGCCCGCGGGGGAGCCGTTGGCGATGTTGCCGCCCAGGGTGCCGCGGTTCTGGATCTGCACCCCGCCCACCTCCAGCGACGCGGCGACCAGCATCGGCAGGCGGGCGCGAACCAGCTCGGACTGCGCCAGCTCGGTGTAGGTGGCCAGGGCACCGAGGCGCAGGCCGCCGCCGTCCATCGACCGGATCCCCCGCAGCTCGTCCAGCCCCCAGAGGTTCAGGAAACGCCGCGCCGGCTGCGTGCCGAACTGCAGCTGGACGAACACGTCCGTGCATCCCGCGATGGGCACCAGGGGGCCGTGCTGGCGCAGCATCCCCAGCGCGTCGTCCAGCGACTGCGGCTCCAGCAGGTCCAGCGCGCCGACGGCCGTCCTCATGCCTCCTCCACGGCGCGGTAGATGGCCTCGTAGCCGGTGCACCGGCACAGGTTGCCGGCCAGCCCGCGGCGAATCTCCTCGAACGACGGCTTCGGACCCAGCGCCAGGGCGGCCATGATCATCCCCGGCGTGCAGATGCCGCACTGCGCGCCGCCCAGGTCCGCGAACGCCTTCTGCAGCGGGTGGTCGCCGCCCAGCCCCTCGATGGTGACGACCTCCGCGTCGCGCACCTGCGCGAAGGGCACCAGGCAGCTGACGACGGGCTGCCCGTCCACCAGCACGGTGCAGGCGCCGCACTCGCCCTCGCCGCATCCCTCCTTGCTGCCGGTGAGCGCGCACTCCTCGCGCAGCACGTCCAGCAGGCGCTTCATGGGCGGCGCGTCCACCTGCGCCGGGGCGCCGTTCAGCGTGAAGCGCATGCCACCTCCATCATTCGCTCCGGGATCGCGGGGATGTCGCGCACGTCCAGCCCCAGGTGGCGGATGGCGTTGACGACCGCCGGCGCGGGACCGTCGATCGGCATCTCGCCCACGCCCTTGGCGCCGAACGGGCCGTAGCTGGTGGGGTTCTCCAGGATCACCACGTCCAGCCGCGGCGTGTCGAGCGTCGTCGGAATCGTGTAGTTGGTGAGTTGCCCGTTGGCCATGGCGCCGTCGCGCATCACCACGTGCTCGTTGAGCGCCCACCCCACCCCCTGCGCGGTGCCGCCCTCGATCTGCCCCGCCACCAGCACCGGGTGGATCGCCTTGCCGATCTCGTGCACCACGGTGACGCGCAGGGGGCGGACCTCGTACGTCACGGGGTCCAGCTCCACCTCCGCCACGTCGCACCCCCAGCCGTACGCCGCGTAGGCGTCGCCGCGGTACTCGGTGTCGTCCCAGGTGATGTCGTGCGGCTTGTCGTACTGGCGGGTGACCAGGAGCGGGCCGTGCCGCCGCGCGTACTCCCGCGGGTCCGCGTCGCCGATCTTCTCGCGCATCTCCTCCGCGCACTTCTGCAGGATGCCGCCCACCACCATGCAGGTGCGCGAGGCCACGGTGGGGCCGCTGTCCGGCACCTCGGCCGTGTCCGGCTGCACGCACTCCACCTGCTCGTACGGCACTCCCAGCGCGTCCGCGGCAATCTGCGACAGCATGGTCCGCGTCCCCTGGCCGATCTCCGCGCTGGCGACCAGGACGCGCACGCCGTCCTCGCGCGCCTCGAGGCTGACCTTCGACTTCAGGTGCACCTCGCCGCTGCCGGTGAAGCCGGAGCCGTGGTAGAAGAGCGCCAGGCCGATCCCCCGGTGGGTCCCCGCGTACTCGGCGCGCTTGCGGTAGAAGTCGCTGCGCTCGACCGCCGCCTGCAGGGCCTGCAGCGCGCTGCAGTCGTCGCCCATGCGCTGGCCGGTGGCCGTGGTGTCGCCTGGGCGCAGGGCGTTGATCTCGCGGAGGCGCACGGGGTCCATTCCCAGCGCCTCCGCGATGCGCTCCATGTGCACCTCCATGGCGAACTGCGTCTGCGGCGCGCCGAAGCCGCGGAAGGCGCCATTGGGGGGCGTGTTGGTCATCACCGCGCGGCCGACGGTGCGCACGTGGTCGCAGCGGTACGGGCCGGCGGCGTGGATGCAGCCGCGGGAAAGGACCACGGGGCTCAGCGTGACGTACGCGCCGCCGTCCAGCAGCACGTCGACGTCCATGGCCACCAGGCGCCCGTCGCGGGTAAGGCCCGTGCGGTGGCGGATGACGGACGGGTGGCGCTTGGTGGTCGCCACCATGTCCTCTTCGCGGTCGTAGATCATCTTCACCGGCCGCCCCGCCTTTCGCGCCAGCAGCGCGGCGTGCCCGGCGATCACGGACGGGTACTCCTCCTTGCCGCCGAAGCCGCCGCCCGTCTCCGTCTGCACCACGCGCACGCGGTCGTCCGGCAGCTCCAGCAGCGCCTTGAGCGCCTTGTGCACGTAGTACGGGCACTGCAGCGAGCCGTAGACCGTCATCCCCCCGTTGGCCTCGGGGACGGCGATCACGCCGTTGGTCTCGATGTAGACGTGCTCCTGGTGGCCCGTGCGGTACGTTCCCTCCACCACCACCTCGGCCTCCGCCATGGCCCGGTCCACGTCGCCCTTGCGGATGCGGATCTCCTTGAAGACCACGGGCGACGACTCGGCGTCCAGGACCGGGATGTCGCGCTCGTACTCGATCTCCACCTTCGCCTCGAGCAGCCGGTCGCGGTCCTCGTGCGCGAGCAGCAGGATGGGCTCCGCGTAGTGGTTGATCTCGCGCGCCGCCAGGAACGGCTGGTCGGCCTCGATGAGCGCCACGAAGTTGCACTTCTCCCCGGGGATGTCGCCCGCCTGGACGACGGTGAAGCCGTCCAGGTCGAAGCCGAAGCGGATGGATTTGATGCGGCCGCGCGGGATGGTGGAGCGGATGGTGCGCCCGTGCAGCATCCCGGGAAAGCGCAGGTCGTCCACGTACTTCGCGGCGCCGGTGACCTTGGGGATGCCGTCCTTGCGCGGCACGTTGCGTCCGACGGATGGGCTCACGTGGGGTCCGGTGCGGGGGGGGTTGGGTGCCGGGGTGGCGTGCTCCAGAAATAACGAGGGAATAGGGAATAGGGAATAGGGAATAGGTTTGATGAGCGCAAACAGGGAGCGGGGGGGCAGCGGCCGTATTTCGCCGGAGGATCGCCGCAGCCGCGCCGCCGCCCATGCAGGCTATTCCCTCTTCCCTATTCCCTATTCCCTCGGGCCCCCTTCCGCCGTATGCTGTGGAAGCGCACCAGGCCATCCCCAACACCGAACCCCGCCACCGCCGTGTCCATCATCCCGCCGATCCGCATCGACTACCCCGACTGGGTGGATGAAGTGGTGGACTGGGACCGCCGCTACCAGACGGACGAGGAGCGGATGCGGCTGGCGATCGCCGTGAGCCGCGAGAACGTGGTGCGCGGCACGGGCGGCCCGTTCGGCGCGGCGATCTTCGAGATGGAGGGCGGGCGCCTGGTCTCGGTGGGGATGAACAGCGTGGTGCGGCTGAACAACTGCACGCTGCACGGC
This sequence comes from Longimicrobium sp., assembly GCA_036260235.1. Taxonomy (GTDB): domain Bacteria; phylum Gemmatimonadota; class Gemmatimonadetes; order Longimicrobiales; family Longimicrobiaceae; genus Longimicrobium. The sequence continues at coordinate 3,253 of DATAAG010000110.1, read as the reverse complement.
GAGATGGTGGCGTTCATGGCGGCGCAGGCGCGGCTGGGTTCGTTCACCCTGCGGCAGGAGGGAATGCCCGCGCACGAGCTGGTGACCAGCTGCGAGCCGTGCGCCATGTGCCTGGGTGCCACCCTGTGGAGCGGCGTGCGGCGCGTGGTGTGCGGCGCCCACCGCGACGACGCGCGCCGGCTGCGCTTCGAGGAGGGCCCGGTCTTCCCCGAGTCGCACCAGTACCTGGAGGCGCGCGGCATCCAGATCGTGCACGGCATGCTGCGCGAGGAGGCCAACGAGGTGCTGGAGCTGTACCGCGCCCGCAGCGGCGTCATCTACAACGGCTAACTGCTTTGGCTCACACGGAGTCAACGGAGTTAGCAGAGTTTTGACTCTGCTGACTCTGCTGACTCTGCGTGAGGCCCAATCTTTTTGAGGATTGAGGGATGAAGCTGGTACTGGTGCTGCTCGGGCTGTTCGTGCAGATGGCCTGCAATCGCGGCACGCCGGCTCCCCACGCCGCGCCTGCGAGCGAGGCCGCGCAGATCCGTGCGGCGGCGACGGACACGCTGCCGATCTCGGGCGCGGATCCGGCCGTCCGCCCCGCGTTCCTGGCGGCGCGGAAGCAGGGCGTGCGCGCGGGGCTGGACAGCCTGACCGCGCTCGCCGCCCGGGACGAGGGGCTGCGGATGCGGGGGCACGAGCTGGCCCACGCGCTGGGGCGGTTCGCGATGTCGGAGTGGCGGGACCTGGCGGTGCTGCGGGAGTGCACGCCCGTCTTTCAGTCGGGGTGCTTCCACGGGGCGATGGAAGGCTTCTTTCTCCACGGCGGCACGGTGGACCGCGCGTCCGTCGGCGGGATCTGCGGGGCTCGCCCGGAGCCGGGGCGGCCGGGGTACGAGCGGCTGGAGTGCTGGCACGGGCTGGGGCACGGGCTGATGGTCCGCTTCGGCGGGGACATCGGCCAGGTGCTGCCCCTGTGCGACGTGCTGCAGACGCCCACCGGCCGGCGCGAGTGCCAGGACGGCGCGTTCATGGAGCGCGCGATCCGCGCCGTCGGCGCGGAGTCCGTCAACGCCGGCGAGGGGCCGGCGATGGGTCACCACGGCAGCCACGGCGGCGGCGCGAAGGATGGGCACGGTTCGCACGGAGGCGATCCTGCGCCGTCATCGAGCGCGCCGCTGTCCCACGCGGAGCTCCAGCGGCTGTGCGGCGCGATCGATGCGCGATACCAGCCGTCGTGCTGGGCGTACCAGCCCATCGCGCTGCTGCTGGTCCACGGCATGGCGCCGGCCGCGGTGCTCGACGCCTGCGACCAGGCTCCCGCCGCCGCCGTGCGCGACTGCTACCAGGGCTTCGGCAAGCAGTACCTGGGCGCGATGGATGGCGACGCGGGCGCGATGATCGATGCCTGCCGGCAGGGCAACCGGGCGTACGTCGCGGACTGCCTGCTGGGCGGCGTGGAGTACTTCACCGACCTGGAGTGGACCATCGAGCCCGGCATCGCGTTCTGCGCGCAGGTGCCGGCGGACGCGAAGACGCGGTGCTACGGGCTGATCGGCAGGCGGCTGGGCCTCATCCATCCGGAGCCCCGGCGGGCCGCGGCCGCGTGCCGGCGCGTGGAGGCGGCCTTCGTCCTCGCGTGCCTGGCCGGCCTCCGCGACGGCTGACGCGCCGCATCTTCCCGACGACTCCTCTCGCCCCCGCGAGTGCAGGCTATTCCCTGTTCCCTATTCCCTATTCCCTCAATCCATGTCCAACCGAACGCTGCTGGACGACGATCTCGCCGCGGTCGCCACGCTGCGCGAGGCCAACCAGGCCTTTGCCGCGCGCTACCCGGGCGAGTCCGGCCGGCGCCAGCCCGTGCATACGGTCTACGGCGGCGCGCAGCTCTTCCGCGCGGAGTCCACCGGGCGCCTGGGCGACATCGCCGTGCGCGCGCTGGACGAGTATGCGCCGGACGCGGCGACGCTGGCCGAAGCAATCGGGCTCGGTGATCCGGCGCTGGCGGAGACCGTCTACGGGCGCGTGGTGGAGAAGCTGCACCGCGAGCCGGTGGAGGACTTTCGCATCGACTTCGAGGACGGCTACGGCAACCGGCCGGACCCGGAGGAAGACGCGGACGCCGTGCGCGTGGCGGGCGAGCTGGCGCGGGGGATGGAGGCGGGAACGCTGTCCCCGTTCATCGGCATGCGCATCAAGACGCTCAACGAGGAACTGCGCGGCCGCGCCATCCGCACGCTGGACCTGCTGCTGACCGAGCTGGTGCGGCAGACGGACGGGCGGCTGCCGCAGAACTGGATCATCACCGTCCCCAAGGTCACGGTGCCGCAGCAGGTGGCGTACTTCGTGAGCGTGGTGGAACGGCTGGAGCGCGGGCTGGGGCTGTCGGAGGGGACGCTGAAGTTCGAGCTGATGGTGGAGGTGCCCCAGGCCATCATCGGCTCCGACGGGCGGTGCGCGCTGCCGGCGTTCCTGGACGCGGCCGGGGGGCGGATGACGGCGGCGCACTTCGGCACGTACGACTACACGGCGGGGGTGGGCGTCACGGCGTCGCAACAGCGCATGCGCCACCCCGCGTGCGACTTTGCGCGCCACGTGATGCAGGTCTCCTTCGCCGGCACCGGCATCTGGCTCTCCGACGGATCGACGACGGTGATGCCCGTCCCCGTGCACCGCGCCGCTGCGGGTGAGCAGCTGACGGCGGAGCAGGCGCGCGAGAACCGGGAGAGCGTGCACCGCGCCTGGCGCATGCACTACGACGACGTTCGCCACTCGCTGGTGCATGGCTTCTACCAGGGGTGGGACCTGCACCCGGCGCAGCTGCCCACGCGCTACGCGGCGGTGTTCGCGTTCTTCCTGGAGGGGCTGGACCTGGCGGCGCAGCGGCTGCGCAACTTCGTGGAGAAGGCCGCGCAGGCCACGCTGGTCGGCGACGTGTTCGACGACGCGGCCACGGGCCAGGGCCTGCTGAACTACTTCGCCCGCGGCATCAACTGCGGCGCGCTCACGGAGGAGGAGGCGCGCGGGATGACCGGCCTGACGCTGGAAGAGCTGCGCGGCCGCTCCTTCCTCCAGATCCTCCGCAACCGGCAGGGCTGATGAGCGGGGGGGTCGCGCCGGCCGCCGTTCAGCGACTGAAGTCGCCGCAACGACTACGCGCTGTCCGCCTTCGCGGACAACAAGAAAGCCCCGCCCGCGCGCGCGCCGGCGGGGCTGGTAGCATCTGTGGAGCAGTTGCTTCGAAACCGAAACGTGGCGGTACGGCAGG
>DATAAG010000109.1:0-2384 GCA_036260235.1 Longimicrobium sp. | reverse complement strand
GCCGGCGGCAGCTGCCGCCGGCCCGTCCAGGCAGGTGCGGAGCGGCGCCTCTCTCAGCAAGTGATGCACTCCATTCCTGGATTTCGGCCTCACCCAGGGGGCAGCGGAGCCGACCGGGTACGACTCCGCTGTTTCCGTGTGAGAATCTCCCGCCTGCGTCCACCGAACGGTCAGGTCAGGGATTCCAGACCCAGACGCAGGCGGGGTTCTGCGGGCAGGTGCTGGGAAGCTGCACGACCCCGGCGTTCAGGTCCACCGCCCGCGCCGTCATCTGCTGGCCGCTGGTGCCGATTCCCAGCGGGATGCGGAACCGGTGCGAGGTGCCGCTGCGGCAGGCCGTCCGGAACACGTCGGGCTGGTCGGCGCCGCCGCTGGTGTAGTACGTCCCGTTCATGTAGATGTCCACCCGCACCGTCTCGCCCCAGGCGCGGTCGGGGTCGCACGCCCACCCCACGGCGTACCCGTCGTGCGTGATCCCTTCGAACACTCCCGTGGGCGCGTACAGGTTGGCGCGCGTACGGCCGGTGATGGCGCGGCCCACGCGTGTCTGCTCGTACAGCACCGACAGCGGGAAGTCGCGCGAGGCCAGCTTGTCCGCGAAGGGGTCCCAGATGAACACCCCCAGCAGCACCGCGTCGGGGTCGGCCCGCGCCACCTCGTACCACTCGCGCATGATGGTTCCCATGTACTCCACCGTGTTGCCGGGGAACTCGTTCTGGTGCTCGCCGTCCCAGTACCCGTCGGCGACGTACACCGTCCTGCGCCCGGGATACTTCTGCTTCATCCGCGCGAGCGCCTGCTGGTACAGGCCGTCGGTGGCCGGATGGATCGCGTAGCGGTTGACGCCGATCCAGTCCACCGTGGTGATGAGGTGGGCGTACTGGTCGAAGTGGCAGTAGCCGGAGGGATATCCTTCACAGTCCTGGGTCAGGGCCACGGCGGCCTCAACCAGGCTGATCCTGGCCCAGGGGAAGGTGCTCTTGACCATCGCGGCGGCGTCCTGCCACTGCTGTATGTTCACTCGGCCGTGGAACGGCTCGTCGCGGATGACGAATGCCAGCACCTTGTCGCTGGTGAGCACGCTGGCGTTGGCGGTCGTCCACGCCTGCCAGCGTGCAGCCACGTCCGGACACAGGCTGGTGTACGCGGGTGGGCACCACAGCAGCCTCCCCAGCTCCACGATGGCCTTCATGTTGTGCTGCGCCAGCGCGGTGATTCGCTGTTTGGCCCACACGCTGGCCGCCGTGTCGTTGGTGATGACCCAGCCCCAGTTGGCGTAGGAGTCCGTGCCGTTGAGGTAGCTGTCCTTGTCGGCGCCGGACACGTAGCCGAACCACTGCAGCGTGCCCGGGGCGCCGACGTTCGCCAGCGGCTCCGCGGCTCCGTGAGCGGCCGGCGCGGAGGGGGTGTCCGCGCAGGCGGCCAGGACGGCCGCCGCGACTGCGCCCCGCAGGATGCGACTGCGTTTCATGGAGATTCCCTCGTGATGATGGGGGGAGAGCGCCACGCGGATGGTCGTGGCTTTGCGGCCCTACGGGCGCGCGGAAGGTTCCGTTTCGGAAATGGATCGGGCCTCGGCGCCAACAGAGCCGACAGCGTTCGATCGTGTGCCGTTCAGCACCACAGGGCGAAGGCGCGGGTGACGTCGGAGGGACGGCCGAAGATCCAGTCGGGCTGCATCGGCTCGATCTTGCGGACGAAGTCCTCCGCCTCGCCCGGAGCGGTCTTGGGCCAGAGCGCGGCGCCGATGCGCATTCCCGCGGCGCGGCTGGCCTGCATGTCCACCGTGCTGTCGCCCACGTAGACGGCCTGCTCCGGGCGGATGCCCAGCGCGTCCGCGGCCGCCAGCAGGCCGCCGGGGTCCGGCTTCGCCGCGTGCACGTCGTCGTCCGTCACCACCACGTCGAACGTGCCGAGGTCCGCGGAGGCCTGCGTCACCTCCCACGCCTCGCGCCCCTTCCCCGTGACGATCCCCAGCCGCAGCCCGGCGCTCCGCAGCGCCGCCAGCATCTCCGGGACGCCGTCGTACAGCCCTTCCCACAGCGCGCGGAAGTGCCGCGCGTACAGCCGCCGCACCTCCGCGTGGCACGCGCCGCCTGCCTCTTCGCCCAGCCAGTCCGACAGGAACCGCCGCTCGGAGCTGGGGCGGCGCGCGGCGATCTCGGCGTCCGCGGGCGCGTAGCCCAGGTGCGGCTCCAGCGCGCGCCGGTAGCACTCCAGGTACAGGCGGTAGGTGTCGATCAGCGTGCCGTCCACGTCGAACAGCACGGCAACGGGCGGGAACCCGGTCTTCCCGGTCTCCATCAAGAACTGCTTTCCGTGCGCGTGGATGAGGATCGTATCGTCGCGGCAGGAAGAAATGATTGGGCCTCACGCGGGCCTCA
>DATAAG010000108.1:0-8941 GCA_036260235.1 Longimicrobium sp. | reverse complement strand
GCGGTGCGGACGATCCACGCCAGCGAACCGGGGAGCGGACGAGGATCCGCGGAGGCGCGCTCCCGCGGCGCGCCGGCCTCCTCCTCCACGGCCTCCGTCCCGTCCCGCCCGTGGATCGCGATCCCCTCGGCCCCGGCGCGCAGCACCCGGTGCACGCCCCGCGGCAGGGGGTCGTCGTCCATCAGCTCCACGAAGGCGGCGCCGGCGCGCAGCACCGCCAGCATCGCCACCACGGCGTCGGGGGAGGAGCGGGGGAGGCGGAGCGCGACGAGCCGCTCCGGCGCGGCGCCGTGGGCCCGCAGCCGCACGGCCAGCGCCTCCACCCGCGCGTCCAGCTCCGCGTACGTGACCACGCCATCGGAAAGGCGCAGCGCCGGGGCGCCGGGCGCCTGCGCCGCGCACGCGGCGAAGCGCGCCGCCAGATCCTCCTCCGGCACCTCCGCTTCCGCCGCGGCGGCCGCCAGCGGGACGGGGACGGCGTCCCGGCGCGCCGGGGGAAGGACGAGCTCCGCCAGGGGGCGCCCGGGATCGGCCGCGACGGCCGCCAGGAGCGCCAGGTAGTCGTCCAGCAGGCGGTCGATGACGGGCGGGCCGTAGACGGAGCGGTCGTACTGGAGGAACACCTCCATCCCGCCGCCGGTGTCCGTTACGCGCATGCTCAGGTCGAACTTCGCCTCGCCGTTCTCCAGCATGGCCCCGTCCGCCGCGACCTCCAGCCCCGGGAGCGCGGGGACGGCCAGCGGGCCGGCGGCGTAGTCGAACGAGGCCTGCACCAGCGGCGCGCCGCCCGCGCGCCCGGGCCCCAGCGCCTCCACCACCTTCTCGAAGGGAAGGGCGTCGTGGGCCAGCGCGTCCACCGTCGCCGCCCGCACCCGCTCCAGCAGCGCGCGGAACGACGGGCCGCCGGAAAGGTCGCCGCGCAGGACGAGCGTGTTGGCGAACAGCCCCACCAGCGCCTGCAGCTCCGGGAGCGGCCGGCCGGCGGCGGGGACGCCCACCGGCACGTCGTCCGTCCCGCAGGTGCGCCCCAGCACCGCCTGGAAGGCCGCCAGGTAGAGCATGAACGGCGTGGCCCCCGCCGCGCGCGCCAGCTCCGGGAGCGCGGCGGCCACGGCGGGGTGGACCCGGCGGAGGGCGGTGGCCGCGGGGGCCCGGCCGTCCGCCGGGCGCGGCGCGGCCCCGGGAAGGCGCAGCACGGGAAGGGCGCCGGCCAGGCGGCCGCGCCAGAAGCCCAGGAGCGTCTCCAGCGTGTCCCCGGAAAGCCACTCCCGCTGCCAGGCGGCGTAGTCCACGTACTGCACCGGCGGCGGCGGGAGATCGGGCCGGCCTCCCTCCAGCGCGGCGCCGTACGCCGCCGCCAGCTCGCCGGTGAAGACGGGGAGCGAGCCGCCGTCGAACGCGGCGTGGTGCACGTTCACCAGCACCAGCCACGCCTCCTCCTCCAGCCGCAGCGCCGCCGCGCGCAGGGGACGCCCCTCCGCCAGGTCGAACGGCGCCCGCGCGTGCTCCCGCGCCAGCCGCGCCGCGCGCGCCTCGCGCTCCGCGGGGGCCAGGTCGCGCAGGTCGTGCATCGCCAGGGGTACGGGCGCGGGCCGCAGCACGCGCTGCCAGGGGCGCCCGCCCGCCTCCACCAGCGCCGTGCGCAGCACCTCGTGCCGCACGGTCAGCAGCGTGAGCGCCGCCCGCAGCGCGCCGGTGCGCAGCGGCCCCCGCACCCGCCAGGCGAGCGGAACGTGGTACGCCGCGGTCCCGGGGTTCAGCCGGTCCAGCAGCCACAGGCTTTCCTGCCCGAACGAGCAGGGGAAGAGCGTCCCCTCCGCCGGCGCGGCCGCGGCGCTCATCGCGCCGCCTCCCGCGCCACGCGGCGGATGGCCGGCACCGGGACGGGCGGCGCAGGGACCGCCGGTGCGGGCTCCGCGGCCGGCGGCGGAAGCGGGGCGCCGGCGGCCAGGGCGCGGCGGTCTACCTTGCCGCTCACCGTCCGGGGCAGGCCGCCGGCCACCACCAGGGTGGAGGGGATCATGTGCGCGGGAAGCCGCTCGCGCAGAAGGGCGCGCGCCACGGCGGGGTCCACGGACGCGCCCGGCCTGGGCACCAGGTACCCGTGCAGCCGCGCATCGCCGGGAGAGTCCTCGCGCACGGCGGCCACGGCTTCCGCCACGCCGGGGAGCGCGGCCAGCGCCGCCTCCACCTCGCCCAGCTCGATGCGAAAGCCCCGCACCTTCACCTGGTCGTCCATGCGCCCCACGAACTCCAGCTCGCCGGACGGCCGGCGCCGCGCCAGGTCTCCGGTGCGGTACATCCGCGCGCCCGGAACGCTGGCGCGGGGATCGGGGACGAAGCGCTCGGCCGTGCGCCCCGGGTGGTGCAGGTAGCCGCGCGCCAGCCCGCCGCCCAGCACGATCTCGCCGGCCGCCCCCTCCGGAGTGGGCGCCAGCCCGGCATCCAGCAGGTACGCCAGCGCGTCGGGGGTGGCCCGGCCGATCGGCACCTCGCCGTCCTCGCCCGCGCCCGGCGCCAGCTCGCACCAGGTGGAGGTCACCACCGCCTCCGTGGGGCCGTAGAGGTTGAAGGTGCGCACCGGCGGGCCCACGCGGGCGCGCCACCGCGCCAGCGCCGCTCGGGTGGCGCGCTCGCCCCCTACCAGCACCAGGCGAACGGACGGGGGCAGCGACGCCCCCGCGCCCTCCAGGTGCGCGGCGAGCTGCGCCCAGAAGGCGGTGGGCAGGTCCAGCACGGTGATCCCCCACCCGGCGCACGCGGCCATCAGGAGCGCGGGATCCAGCAGCCCGTCGGGGCGCAGCACCAGCGCGGCGCCGTGCGCCAGCGCCAGGAACACCTCCTCCACGCTCACGTCGAATGCGAGCGAGGAGAACTGCAGCACCCGGTCGCCGGGGCCCACGCCCAGCTCGCCGTTGATCCCGCGCACGTAGTCCACCGCCGCCCCGTGCGGCACCACCACGCCCTTGGGCCGGCCGGTGGAGCCGGAGGTGTAGATGACGTACGCGGCGTTCTCCGGGTGCAGGGGCAGCTCCAGGTCCGCGCCGGAGTGCCGGGCCACGCGGGCGGCGTCGGCGTCCAGGCACACCAGCGGCACCGCGGGCACGGGAAGCCGGGCCAGCAGGCGCCGCTGCGTCACCAGCAGCGCGGGACGCGCGTCTTCCAGCAGCGCCGCCACGCGCGCGGCCGGGTACGCGGGGTCGATGGGGACGTACGCCGCGCCGGCCTTGAGCACCGCCAGCACCGCGACGATGGCGTCGGGAGAACGCTCCACGCACAGCGCCACGCGGTCCTCGGTGCGCACGCCCATGGCGCGCAGGTGGCGCGCGAGCCGGTTGGCGCGCTCGTTCAGCGCCACGTACGAGACGGCGGCGCCTCCGGCAACCACGGCCGGATCGCCGGGACGGGCGCGCGCGGCGTGCTCAACGGTGCCGTGCAGCACGCGGCTGGCTGAGGGCATGCGGGACCGTCCTGGTGGCGAGGGCCGGCGGATCCGGGCACGAAGGCACACGGACCGTGTCCAACCTGATATACTTTTGACGACACAACACGAGCAATTAAGGATATCCATGACGGCAGGCCCGTCAAGCCCCTGGATGGAAATTGTTCGCGTCGATGCAAGCTGTTACACAAACACGTCCCAGAACCTGCATTTCAGAGGCTGCAACCCCTTGCGTTCTTTTCAGGTCTCACCATTGAGGATTGGGGAGAGGAGGTGGGATCAGGAGGTGCTCGGCCGCGCAGCCGATCGCCGGGTGCGGGACAGGGCAGCGTTTTCTGGATCGGGAACAGGGTGTAACCTGCGGGGCACGGGCGGTGTCTGGAGGCCAGGGATGCGCGCGCGGAGCCGGAACCGGAGGTCGCGATCGATGGAACGGGGAGGCCGGCGGGCGTGACGCGCACCGCGCCGGACGAGGACCACGCGCGCGTGCAGCGCGCCCGCGGCGGCGACATGGCCGCGGCGCGGGAGCTGTACGACGCCCACGCCGCGCGCGTGTACCGCATCGCCTGCCGCTTCGCGGGCGACGCGGCGCGGGCGGAAGACTTCGTCCAGGAGACGTTCATCCGCGCCTTCCGGCGCCTGCACGAGTTCCGCGGGGAGGCGTCGTTCGGCACCTGGCTGCGGGCGATCGCGGTCTCCGTGACGCTCAACGGGCTGCGCGCGGCGCGGCGCCGCTCCGCCCGCGAGGTGCCGCTAGCGGAGGTAGAGGAGCCCGGCGCATCGCCGATCGATCCGTCCGGCAGCGCAACGGAGCGCGTGCATGCGGCCATCGACGCGCTGCCGGAGCGGGCGCGCGCCGTGTTCGTGCTGCACGCGGTGGAGGGATACGCGCACGCGGAGATCGCCGGGATGCTGGGCATCTCCGAGGCGAACTCCAAGGTGATCCTGCTGCGCGCCCGCGCCCGCCTGCGCGAGATGCTCAGCGACCTGGCAGAGGATTGGGACGCATGACCGACCCCGACGACCGCAACGGGCCCGACCCGCTCGACCGGCGCATCGACGCCGCCGCGGGCTCCTACCACGAGCCGCCGGCGGCGCCGCGGCTGGACGCGGTGTGGGCGCGCATGGAAGGCGACGTCGCCGCGGCGCTGCGGGCGGCTCCCGCGCAGGACGAGCTGGCGCAGCGCCGCGCACGCCGGCTGCCGCAATGGGCCGCGGCGGCCGCGGCGCTCGCGGCGAGCTTCGTCATCGGCCTGGTCGCGGGGCGCTCGACCAGGGAGCCCGCGTCCCCGTCCGCGCCGCTGGCAGAGGCGACGCAGCCTGCGCCGCCGCCCGCCGCGCCGTCCGGGACACCCGCGCCGCCCGTGTACCAGCGCGCGGCCGGCCGGCACTTCGCGGAGGCGCGGGACAGGCTGGCGACGCTGCACGGCGAGCTGCGGGAGGGCCGCGTTCCGGCGGACGTGGAAACGTGGTCGCGGGAGATGCTGGCGGAGACGCGCATCCTCCTCGCAGGCCCCGCGGGTGCGGACCCGCTCTCCGGGACGCTGCTGCGGGAGCTGGAGACGCTGCTGGCGGAGATCGCCGCGCTGGACGGCGGCGCGGCGGAGGTGGATGCCGCGCTGACGCGCGGGACGCTGGAGCAGACGCGGGTGATCGAACGGCTCCGGAGCGCGGGAGGGGCGACGTGAGGACGCCATCCGCGGCCCGGCTGGCGGTCGCGATCCTGGCGCTGGTCGCGGTGGGCCTCGGCGGATACGCGCTCGGCCGTGCCGGCGCGCGGCCGGGCATCGTCCGCCCCCTGGCCGCGGCGGAGCCGGAGTCCGTGTACGTCGCGGCGCGGCTGGCGCTCTCCGCCGGCCGGCATCGCGAGGCGGCGACGCTGTTCCGCCGGCTGTGGAGCGAGCATCCGCAGTCGGCGCGGGCGGCGGATGCGCCGTTCTGGGAGGCGCTGGCGGCCCAGCGCGCCGGCACGCCCGAGGACCTGCGCCAGGCGGTGGAGGCGCTGGACGCACAGCGCCGTCGCTTTCCCGGCGCGGGCACGCGCGAGGAGGCGGCGGCGCTGGAGGCGCGCATCCGCGGCACGCTCGGCATCGCCGCGCCTGCGCCGCCACCGGACAGCCTCTGCGGCGTGAGGAACGGCGTGGACGCGGAGCTCGCGCGGCTCTCGGAACTGCAGGATGACGACCCGGCGGGCGCGGAGACGGTGCTGCGCGGCATCCTGGCGCGGCCCGGGTGCGCGGCGAAGGTGCGGCGGCACGCGGTGATGCTGCTGGCCCAGCGCCCGACGCCGGGTGGGCGCGAGGCGCTGCTGCGCGTCGTGCGCGCGGAGCCGGATTCGTCCGTGCGCGCGGAGGCGGCGTTCTGGCTGGGCGCCTTCCCCGCCCCGGCCGTGCTTCCCGTGCTGGATTCCGTCGCGCGGCGCGGCACGTCGGCGGAGCGGGAGCAGGCGATCGCGGCGGTGGCGCAGCTGCACACGCCGGAGTCGCGGCAGTCGCTCGCGCGGCTGCTGCGCGATCCCGCCGTTCCGCTGGAGGACAGGCGAGCCGCGCTGCAGGCGGTGATGGGCTTCGATCCCGATTCCGCGGACGCGGCGCAGCTGCGCGAGCTGTATCCCGACCTGCATCCGCGCCTGCGCGCGCTGGCCATCCAGGCGCTGGGCCACGTGCACGACGCGAAGAACGCGGAGTGGCTGCTGGCGCTCGCGCTCGATCCCGCCACGCCGGGCCCGCTGGCGGGCGAGGCGCTCTTCTGGTCCAGCCGGGCCGGCATCCCCGCGGACCGGCTGGTCGCCCTCTATCCCCGGCTCTCCGACCGCGACCGCCGCGAGCGCCTGCTGCACGCGATGCTGGAGGCGCCCTCGCCCGCCGCGGAAGCGCTGCTGCGGCAGGCGGCCGCCAGCGATCCGGACCCGGGGCTGCGCGAGACCGCGTCCATCTGGCTGCGGGAGCGGCTGGGGAAGGAGCCGTGACGGAAAGGGTGTAACCGCCACCACTCCGGCGGTGTCGAGAGGAGGAGCGCGGTATCCGCCGCGCCGCACCTCCACCTCCGCGCCGCCGAACCTCCGTGTCCCTTCGCACCCTCGCCGCGGCCGCCGCGTGCGTTCTCGCCGCCTGCGCCGCCTCCGGCGCCCGCCCCGCCGCGCCGCCGGACCGGCAGCCGCCGATCATCCCCATCGAACAGCTCTTCGGCAACCCGCAGGTCACCGACGCGCAGATCTCGCCGGACGGGCGGTGGCTGGCGTACCGCAGGGAGCATCGCGGCCGGCTGAACGTGTACGCGCGCCCCCTCGCGGGGGGCCCCGAGCGCCTGGTGACCCGCGACACCGTGCGCGCCATCCCCTCCTACCGCTGGTCCGCGGACGGCTCGCGCATCCTGTACCTGCAGGACCGCGGCGGCGACGAGGCGTACCACCTGTTCGTCGCCGACGTCGCGGACACGGCGGCGCCCGCGCGCGACCTCACCCCGTTCCGCGGCGTGGAGGTGGAGCTGATCGGCGTCCCCGCGCGGACGCCGGACACCGTGCTGCTGACCCTGAACCGGCGCGACCCGCGGCTGGCGGATGCGTACCGCCTGGACCTGGCCACCGGCGCGCTGGAGGTGGCGGCCGAGAACCCCGGCACCTTCCTTGGCTACGCGGCGGACGGCGAGAACCGCGTCCGCGCCGCGTACTCGCTGGATTCGCTCGGCCGGTACTCGGTGTGGACGCGGGAGACGGAGGCGCATCCATGGCGAATGCTGACGCAGTATCCGGTGCAGGACCGCGTCGTGCCGCTGCGCTTCCATCCCGACGGGCGGCGGCTGTACGCGTCCAGCAACCACGGCGTGGACCTGAGCCGGCTGGTGCTGATCGACCTGCGGACGGGCGAAGAGACGGTGGTGGACGAGGATCCGCTGGGGGAGGCGGACCTGGATCAGATCCGCTTCGACGAGCGCACCGGCGAGCTGCTGGCGACGACGTACGTCACGGACACGATCCGCATCTACCCGAAGGCGCCGGAGATGGCCGCGTTCCTGGAAGCGCTGCGGCGGACGCGGCCCGGCGCCATCGAGCTGGGCACCGTCACGCTGGACCGCACGGCGTTCGTCGCCACCGTCACCGCGCCCACCGAGCCCGGCGCGACGTACCTGTGGCGCACCGGACGGGCCACGCCCGAGCTGCTGCACGAGCCACGGCCGGGGCTGCGCGGGTACACCCTGGCGCAGACGCGGCCCATCCGGTACCGCACGTCGGACGGGCTGACCATCCACGGCTACCTCACGCTGCCGCCGGGGCGCGCGCCGCGCGGGCTGCCGCTGGTGCTGCTGGTGCACGGCGGGCCGTGGGACCGGGATCGCTGGCACTTCAACGCCGAGGTGCAGCTGTTCGCCAACCGCGGGTACGCGGTGCTGCAGGCCAACTACCGCGGCAGCACCGGCTTCGGCAAGCGGTTCGCGGCGGGGGCGCGCAAGGAGTTCGCGCGGGCCATGCACCGCGACCTGCTGGAGGCGGTGGACTGGGCGGTGGCGCAGGGGTACGCCGACCGCTCGCGCGTGGCGATCGTGGGCGGGTCGTACGGAGGGTACGCGGCGCTGGTGGGGCTCACCTTTACGCCGGACGTGTTCGCCTGCGCGGTGGACTATTCGGGGCCCAGCAACCTGGTGACGCTGCTGGAGTCGTTCCCGCCCTCGTGGGGCCCGTGGCTGCCGCGCGCCTGGTACCCGTACGTCGGCGACCCCCGCGACCCGGCGGACCGGGCGGACATGCTGGCGCGCTCGCCGCTGCTGCGGATGGACTCCGCGCGCGCCCCGCTGCTGATCTTCCAGGGCGCCAACGATCCGCGCGTCACCCGCGAGCAGTCGGACCGCGCCGCGCTGGCGCTGCACCGCCGCGGCATCCCCGTCACCTACCTGCTGGCGGGCCAGGAAGGCCACGGCTGGGGCAACCACGAAACCGCCCTCGCCGTCAACCGCGCCGCGGAGACGTTCCTCGCGCGCTGTCTCGGCGGCCGCGTCCAGCCGCAGGTGAGCCCCGAGGTGGATGCGGCTCTCCGGGCGCTCACGGTGGATGTGGATACGCTGCGGGAGCCTGCGGAGGGAATAGGGAATAGGGAATAGCCTGCGGACGAGTCGTATACGAATCTCAGGAAACACCTGTCATTCTGAGGGAGCGCCCGCGCCGGACCCGCGAGCGAGCACCTGGCCTGGGGCGCGACCGAAGACTCTCCCGCCCCTCGCGCCGAACCCTCACCCCGGACGTAGTCCGGGGAACTCACCGCGACCGCGAGATCCTGCCACCCATCGTACAGATTCTTCGGTCGGCGCCACAGACTCCCAGTTGAGGGAAAGCCCGTGCGGGCGCCTCCCTGAATGGAAAGGTCGGGTGCGAGCCGCCGCGCCCCCTCCGGGCTCGCATGACTCGCCCACCTCCCCCAAAAACCCCTGGGGGAGGTTGATGGGGACGAGAGATTCGTGCGAGACGTCTTTCGTCCTACAGGATCGGCGCAGCCGTTAAGGACTCAG